>JANXCT010000003.1 GCA_025059875.1 Candidatus Kapaibacterium sp. | reverse complement strand
CGATATTGAATGCGCTCGTTAGTAACAGACTCAACAACACCTACAGATTTTGCAATTACTGCAGGCCAACTGACTCTGGCTTCGAAACCTTCTTCCGCACCCTTGGGTTTTATAAGAACAATGAGATTGTTCCTCTGGGCAGAACGGAGATCTTGAACGGAAATATACTGAACAAGTTCATCAGCTCGCCAGTCTACTGGCTTGTCACCAGTTCGCTTGCAAGTCACCAGTGCTACAAAATCCCCATCGTTAAGTCCATAATCCCAACCGCGTTCTGGATCAGACAATGAATGAGACATAGAGATTTCAAAGGTGGCTTTGGCTCTGGATTCGAATCTGCGACCGCAAGCTACGCAGAGAATATCGGGCACTCTGATGCGCTTAATCTTGATATCCTTCCAAATTTTGAAGCTCATTGAGCCACGCTCAAGTTCGAGCGGGTTGTGCCCTTGTTCTCTCAGATGCTCGAAGACCCGACGGGCACCAATCGCACCCATTGCAATCTTCTCAAGAAAGCTGACATCAGATTTGAATGCTCTTCGGCTAGCCATTGTCAAGCCTCATTGCTTACACTAATCGTTTTACAAAATCCTACAATTGTGGAGTTTACGTCAACAGTAAAACAGCCACGCGAGTAGATGAGATACGAGTGAATGCCCAGCTTCCACGTATCGCGGTAGGCTTTGATCTGCTCCGGCTCGTGGGTGAGGTCTTCGTCCTTGTCCTTCACGTCGCGCCGATCCACGCGCGGCTGGAAGTTCGATGAGTACTTGACGCCATACGGCGGGTCCACGTAGATCATCTGCACCTTGCCCGCCATGCCCTCTTTGACCAGCAGCGAGTTCATCACGAGCAGCGAATCGCCCAAAATCAGGCGGTTTGCCCAGCCCATCTCGTGCTGGTAGAACTCGACCTGCTTATCCGCCGGCAGCGGCGTTTCGCCAAAGAGGTCGGGCTGCAACGGCTGTGGTCGGCGCACTGCGTTGAGAATGGCGCGCGTGGAGATGCGCTCGTGGATGTGGAGCGAGACCACGTCCACCTCGAAGCTCGTGTGCTCGGCTTTGCCGGCCCAGACCAGTTGTGGGTCGAGATGCGGGTCGTAGGCGTAGCGCGTCGCTTGGCGCTCGCGCACTTCGTAGGTGGGCGCGAGACCGACTAGCGGGTTGTTTAGACGCCGCTCAGAGTGGCGGAAGTCTGTGACGGGATTCCCGCTGGCGGTTGGGGTAACTCTCTTCCTTCGGGGCATCGGTGGTTTCTTCGTGTCGTTCATCAAGCGTACGTCTGCCGATATGCAGTTGGGCTGCATGGAAGGAGAGATAGTGTCCAGCACCGTGATGGCCGTGGGATTGCGTCCGATACGTTCGGGATGGCTTCTCTGGTACTACCATCGCGCTATCCGTGCTCTGGTGCTGCCTGACAAGGAAAGCCGCCACTGCCTGTAAACTGTTCAGGTGCTGGTGCGGTAGGCTGGTCTCAAACCTAAGCCATAGACGACCACCGGTGGGCATTGACGTAAAAGGGAACAGCCGGACGCATAGGCGAGGCTTCCTGCAGGGGCAGTTGTCGGGCACCTGTGGACCGTTGGGGACATGACAGAGAGGGGTTACACGGTGACCCATGGGGTGGGGGAGGCGGTGGTGTAGAGGGCCTCGATGAGGGTGGCATACTTGTGCTCGACGATGCTGCGGCGGATCTTCAGGGTCGGGGTGAGTTCGCCCTCCTCAATCGAGAAGGGCTTCGGGAGAGCGGCGAAGCGGCGAACGCGCTCGTAGCGTGCCAGCGGTCGCTGGAGCCGCTCGATCTCCTGCCAGAGGAGCTCCAACACTTGGGGGTGGCGGACGAGCGCCTCAGGGCTAGTGTCGGAGATGCCGTTGCGCTCTGCCCAGGTCGCAAGGGCTTCGAAGTCGGGTACGAGGAGGGCAGCACAGTACGGGCGCTGGTCTCCGACGAGCAGGCACTGGTCGATGTATGGGCTCTGGCAGAGGAGCTGTTCGATCGGCTGCGGAGCAATGTTCTTGCCGCCGCTGCTGACGAAGATGTGCTTTTTGCGGTCGGTGATGATGAGGTTGCCTCGTGGGCTCCAGCTCCCGATGTCGCCGGTGTGGAGCCAGCCGTCGGCGTCGATAGCTTCGGCTGTAGCAGCGGGGTCCTTCCAGTAGCCCAGCATGATGTTAGGCCCGCGGGCCAGGATTTCACCATCTTCGGCGAGGCGGAGCTCTACGTTGTCCAGCGGTTTGCCGACGGTGCCCAGCTCTATGTCGTTGAGCCGGTTGACGGTCAGCACGGGTGCTGCTTCGGTGAGCCCGTAGCCCTCCAGGATGGGGATGCCGATGGCGAAGAAGAACTCACCAACGTCCACCGGCAGTGCTGCCCCGCCGGAGACGAAGAAGCGCAATCGCCCGCCGAAGCGCTGCCGGATCTTGCGGAAGACCAATCGGTCGGCCAGGGCTCTCTGCAGGCGGAGGTGCGGGGCTACACGGCCTTGCTGCTCAGCGTACCAAGCACGACGTCCTACGTCAATGGCCCAGTGGAAGATGCGCTGCCGTGCAGGCGGCTCTTTAGCGACAGTGGCCAGGATGCGGGAGCGGACTCGCTCGAAGAGCCGGGGGACGCTCGTCATCACCGTTGGGCGCACCTCGGTGATGTTCTGTGCTACGGTCTCGATAGATTCCGCGAAGGCAATCGTTGCCCCGCCGGCGAAGGCGCTGTAGTAGCCCGTAGTGCGCTCGTACGAGTGGCTCAGCGGAAGATAGGAGAGGAGCACGTCCGTATGGTCGATTGGGACGGCACGCAGTGCTGCCTGGATGTTGGCGACCACGTTGGCATGCGTCAGCATTACTCCTTTCGGCACGCCAGTGGTGCCGCTGGTGTAGATGAGCGTTAGGAGATGTTTGGGCTCCACTTGGGCAGCGGAGGCTTCGTACTCGCGTCGGAGGTCTGCAGTGTCGGCTGTTTGGCTGGGGAGGAGCTCGTGCCAGTAGAGGACCGGCTCTTCGGCGGGGTCGTCGTTGAAGAGGATGATGTGCTGTAGTCGGCCAATTCGCGGGAGCACGCTGCGGAGCTTCAACCACTGGAAGCGGTTGGAGGCGAAGACAGCTACAGCCTCGCTGTGGTCGAAGATGTACTCCAACTGCTCAGCGGTCAACGTTGGAAAGGCAGGGACACTCACGGCCCCGATACCGGCTATGGCTAAGTCGGCGACGACCCACTCTAGACGGTTTTCGGAGACAATACCGACGCGGTCACGTGGGCCAATTCCCAGGCGGCGCAGCGCAGCGGCGCACCGGAAGACCATCTCAGCGAGCTCATCGTAAGTCACCGGCTGGTAGCTCCCCCGCTGCTTGATGAGAAAGGCCGGCTTCCTGCTGCCGTAGCGCTCCACCGTCTGCAGGAGCATCTCCGGAATGGTGCGGAAGGCCATCCGAGGGGTCGCTGAGGGAGTGGTACACGGCCCACAAAATACGGAGTGTGGGGAGCGCACGGGGAGCGTTCGTGTAGTTTTGCGGGAGCGATGGTGTGGTATCAGCGCCAACTGAAGCTTGGCCCTAAGGGGCGAGGGATTCATCTGGTGACGGAGGAAATCCTCCAGCAGCTTCCGGAGCTGCGGCGCCTCCGACGGGGGATGTTGCATCTGTTCCTCCAGCATACGAGCGCCAGCCTTGCGATCAATGAGAACGCCGACCCCACGGTGCGCTCAGACCTGGAGCGATTCCTCCGGCGCTTGGTCCCAGAGGATACGCGCCTCTACGAGCACACAGTGGAGGGGCCCGACGACATGACTTCGCACATCAAGAGCGTGCTCATCGGCTGCTCGCTGCTCATCCCGGTCGTAGAGGGGCAGTTGGGGCTGGGGACATGGCAGGGGATCTACCTCTGTGAGCATCGTGAGCGGGCACGGGCACGGAGCCTCATAGCGACGCTATGGGGAGAGGAGGCATGACGTCAACGGAAGCACTGCGTCTCCAAGCATGGCGCCCTGCTGAGATTGAGGAACCGACGAACCGGTGGTTCATCCATCCCATCAGTTGGCAGATTGTGCAATGGAGTGCATGCCGGGGGGTGCATCCGAACGCACTCTCCATAGCGGGGCTCTGCTGTGGGCTCGGGGCAGCTGTGGCGTATGGATTCTGGGAGCAGCGGTGGACGTGCGTGGTTGGGTTTGCCTTGATGGTGCTGTGGCATGTTCTAGACGGTGCCGATGGGCAACTGGCGCGGCTGACAGGGAAGACGTCAGAATGGGGCAAGGTGCTCGATGGGCTCTGCGACCATGGGACCTTCGCGGCTATCTACGCATCGCTGGCATGGTCGCTCCTGCCCCAGATGGGGGTGGAGGCACTCTTGTTGGCAGCAGCCGCCGGGTTCAGCCACATTGTCCAGGCTAGCTCCTATGAGCGGCAGCGGCAGCTCTACGAGCAGTGGGTCCTCGGAAAGCCAGCATTGGTTGCAGCTGTTGAGCTTGTCCCGCGGGGCGTCCGTCCCCTCTATCGGGCCTACCTCGCTGTGCAGAGCTCCCTCAGTGGAGAGTATCGGTTCGCTCGAGTAGAGCGGTCACTCAAGGTCGATTCCCTCCCGCTCCTCCGGGAGTGGTATCGCTGGCTCTTCCGGCCGGTTGTCTACGGTTGGTCGCTCCTGAGTTCCAATTACCGCACTCTTGCGCTCTTCGTGGCAAGCTTCTTAGGGGTTCCTGCAGCCTTCTGGTGGTGGGAGTTCGTTGGACTGAACCTCGCGTTGTTGGGATTGCTCGTCTGGACCTCTGCGCGGCAGAGGCGACTGCTGGGACTGATACAAGAGCATGGCTTCCGCGAACGTCCCCTGTACCGTTAGCAGTGGCAGCTCTACTAGGGTGAGGAGCAATGGTGGCAGAGGGGGGAATCCTTCCACACGTTGGGCGCCTACTGGTCCTGCTACCGGGACTGGGCGCCGTTACGACGACCCTTTTGGCTGGGGTAGAAGCAGTTCGGCGCAAACTGGCAGCTCCGATCGGCTCTCTGACGCAGATGGGACATCTGGAGGAAGGCGATAGAGCTGGTCGGGCCCTTCGGGAGGCCCTTCCACTGGCACCGCTGGAAGACTTGGTCTTCACGACATGGGACATCTTCCCGGAGGACGCCTACGAAGCTGCCCGCCAAGCAAGGGTCCTCTCAGAGCAAGACTTGGCCGCGGTGGAGGACTTCCTGCGCTCCATTCGTCCACTGCCGGCCGTCTTCGATCCACAGTACGTGCGGCGCCTTCATGGCCCGCACGTCAAGCAGGCCCCAACGAAGCGGCATCTAGCGGAGGCACTCTGTGAGGATATCCAGAGAGCGCTGCAGGAGACCGGGGCTAGCCGGGCGGTCATGGTCTGGTGCGCCTCCACGGAGGTCTACACTCCCCTGGCCCCGTGCCACCACTCCCTGAAGGCCTTCGAAGCAGCCTTGGAGGCGAATGACCCAGCGATTGCGCCGTCACAGATCTACGCCTATGCGGCCCTCCAAATGGGCATCCCGTACGCTAACGGAGCCCCGAACGTCTCTGCAGACATCCCAGCACTGGAAGAGCTGGCGGAGCTCAACCGGGTTCCTGTAGCCGGCAAAGATCTCAAGACGGGGCAGACGCTGCTGAAGACCGTCGTTGCACCAGCATTGCGGCGGCGTCTGTTAGGAGTGCAGGGGTGGTTCTCGGTCAACATCTTGGGCAATCGGGATGGCTGGGTGTTGGAGGACGAGGGGAGCTTTCGGGCTAAAGAGGTGACGAAGACAGGCGTGCTGGAGAATCTGCTACCGGCAGAGGAGTATCCCGAGCTGTACAGCGGGCTGTACCACAAGGTACGTATCCACTACTACCCGCCACGCGGCGATGCCAAGGAGAGCTGGGACTCCATTGATATCGTCGGCTGGATGGGGTATCCGATGCACATCAGGGTCAACTTCCAGTGTCGGGACTCTATCTTGGCAGCACCACTCGTGCTGGACATAGCACTCCTGTTGGACCTTGCCCACCGGGCGGGTTGGTGGGGGGTACAGTCATGGTTAGGGTTCTACTTCAAGAGCCCGCACGTCCGAGCCGGGGAGCCGATAGAGCATGACCTTTTCGTGCAGTACGAGCGCCTACAGCGGGCACTAGCTCATCTGGCACAGTTACCCGTGAGGCAATCCGTGCATGAGAGCGTCTCATGAAGCAAGCCGTCATCATTGCAGCAGGGCTAGGTTCGCGGCTAGCGTCGTTCACCCACACCCCGAAACCGCTCTTACCGGTTGGCGGGGTCCCGTTGCTCTTCTGGGCCTTGAAAGGAGCTGAACAGGCTGGGTGTCAGGAGGCGGTGATTGTGCTCGGCTTTCGGGCAGAAGAGGTACGAGAATACGTCCAGGCGCAGTACAGAGGGAAGTTGCGACTGCGGATGGCGTACAACCCGTTCTACGAGAAGCAGAATGGTCTCTCCGTCCTCGCCGCCCGTCCGTACGTGGAGAGTCCGTTTCTGCTCCTCATGGCCGATCACTGCTGTGAAGCGGCTGCCTTCAGTCGGCTCAGGGAGTGCTGGATTCCGGAAGTGGGTGCATTGCTCGTAGTGGACAGTCGATTGGAGCAGATCGCCGATCTGGAAGATGCCACGAAGGTCCTGGTCCGTGAAGGGAGGGTTGTGGACATCGGAAAGCAGATCGCTTCCTACAACGCCGTGGATACAGGGATCTTCCTGGCGACGTTGGACCTCGTCGAGGCGATTGCCGCCGTAGCGGAGCGCCAAGGTGATGCGGCACTCACCGATGGTGTCCGAGAGCTCTGCTATCAAGGGAAGATGTGGGCTATCGAGCTCGGGGAGTACTTCTGGCAGGATGTAGATACACCCGAAGCCTACTGGATAGCTGAGCGCTGGGCTCGGCAGCATCGGCAGTTAAGCTGTTGCTGAGAGGACAGAGGTTTCCAGACGATATCGCAGCAATCTGCGGATTTTCCGATAAGTTTGCAGGGGCCCAAATGGGGAAGTCACACAATCATGAGGGCGCCAGTGATGGTGCAGAAACTTCTGCCGGTTGCCATTGGTGCTACTCTGCTGGCAGGACTGCTTGGAGTAGGGGGATGTACTCCGAAGATCACTGAGGAGCAGCTCCAGCGCTTACGGGAACTACGGGCACAGGAACGGCAGCTCTTGCAGGATATCCAGCGTAAGGATTCCGACAAGAGCCGCTTGCAGCGGGAGATCAGTAGTCGGCAGGCAGAGCTCAACCGATGCCAGGAGGCGAAGCGCTTTGTCCAGGAGAAGTTGGCAGCATGGCCGAACGTCTGGCCTGACTATACACCATCTCCTTCGGGGACAGAGGGGGCAACACCAGGCGTAGAGATTCGAACACGCAAGAAGCAGCCGTAAGACAGCAGAGGAGGGAGAGCAATGGTGTGGAAGCTCGTCCTTGGAAACGTTGTCCTCGTGGTAATGGCACTTGCCCAGCAGCCTGACCCGACGAAGCCGGACGAGCAGCTTACCAAAGCTGAAGCCGAGGCCCGCATTCGAGAGTGGGAAGAGAAAGTCAACCGCCTTCGGGCACAGTTTCAGGCAGCGTCCGGTGAAGTACAGCAGCTGGAGATGCAGCTGAACCGACTCATCCAAGACATTCGACGCTGCAACGATGAGCTGTATGCTCTGCTGGGAGCAACTGAGGCAGATGTGGAACGTTTCCGACAGCGGCTTGGCGTCCTAGAGGGGCGGGTGCGCCAGTATCAGGGGATGTCGGATGAGGCTTTGGCAGAGCGGCGCTCGGAGATTGCAACGTTGGAGGCAGAGCTGAATGCCCTGCGAGCTGAGAAGTTGGCGCTATTGCCGGAGTTCTACAATCGGATCATAGAACTGGCACGCACCATTCGTGGACTCTACCGAGAGCCGAAGATCAAGACGTACACTGTCGGCACGTGGGCCCGCGACCGCGACTGCCTCTGGAACATCTCGGCTAAGCCTACTATCTACGGTGATCCGTTCCAGTGGGTGAAGATCTGGCAGGCCAACACGGACCAGATTCGCAATCCAGACATCATTCATCCAGGACAGGTGCTGCGGGTGCCACCGCCGGGGCCGAAGACGTCAGAAGAGCTGAAGGCAGAGCGGGCCTACTATCGAAAGAAGCGTTTGGAGCAGCAGCGACGGGCTCAGGCGGGGACTCCAGCAGGCGAGACACCGACAACGACATCACCGACGGAGCGGGAACCGAAGCGGGGTCAATAACAGTACTCCACTATGCGTGTGAGCGAACGGCGGATCTCCGGCGTAAGCTCACGGAAGAGAGTGCTTCGTTCGTTTTTAGGCGTGTAAGTACCAAGCAACCGGATGGCACGTCGTACTCCCTCCGTCGGTATGGCACAACAGGGAGTGTGTGAGCGGCGTATTCCTCTGCTGGACGTTGACCCGCTGGCACTCTTGGGGACAAACGACAGTTACCTGCAACTCATTGAGCAGCGCCTGGGGGGCTCCGTCGTTGTGCGGGGCAATACGGTCATCTTACGGGGCGAGGCGAGCGAGGTCCAAGCACTGGAGCTCCTCTTCCAAGAGCTTCTCTACTTGCTCCGCCGTAATGGGCGGCTCTCTCCAGACGATGTAGCGATGGTGATTGATCTGGTGACGCTGGAGAGTTGTCCGTCTGCTCGTGAGGGGGTAAAGGGGGAGGAGGATGTCATCTTCGTCGGGCGTCAGGGACCGGTGCGAGCCCGGACTGCTAAGCAGCTAGAGTACTGGCAGAAGGTGCGGACCCATGATATTGTCTTCGCCATTGGGCCGGCAGGGACAGGGAAGACCTACCTGGCGGTAGCGATGGCGTTGGCTGCGTTGCGTCACGGTGAGGTAGCTCGCATCATCCTCTCGCGTCCTGCTGTAGAGGCAGGTGAGTCCTTGGGGTTCTTGCCGGGGGACCTCTACGAAAAGGTAGACCCCTACCTGCGTCCTCTGATGGATGCCCTCATAGAGATGCTCGGCGCTGACAAGCTCCGCACGATGATGGAGCGGCGTACCGTAGAGGTAATCCCGTTAGCATACATGCGAGGGCGGACGCTGAGCAACGCCTTCCTCATCCTAGACGAGGCGCAGAACACCACGATCGGGCAGATGAAGATGTTCTTGACCCGTCTGGGCCGGAACTCGAAGGCGATCGTCACTGGAGACATCACGCAGATCGACCTTGGAGAGCCTTCGGCCTCTGGATTGGTAGATGTGCAGGCTGTGCTGAAGAACGTGCCGGGTATTGCCTTTGTCTACTTTGACCGTCGTGATGTGGTACGCCATCACCTGGTGGCTTCGATCATCGAGGCGTACGAGCAGCGGCAGCGGCAAGTCGGTGGCGGGGTAGCGGCTGCTGCGTCCTCGCCTTCGGCAGACACAGAATGATTGAGCTCTTTCGGCTCGGATTCCTGCGGGTTACAGTGGCGGACCTCATAGACGTTGGGCTCGTCGCTGCACTCTTCTATGGGCTCTACCGGCTCCTCCATCAGACGTTGGCATTCCATGTGTTGCTGGGCTTCATCGTGCTGCTCCTCCTCGGGGCTTTGGTGAAAGCTGGTGGGCTGACGGCCTTCGGATGGGTTGTGCAGACGCTCTCAGGGATATGGCTCGTGGCGTTCGTTGTGCTGTTCCAACCAGAGCTGCGGCGTATGCTGGTGCAGCTATCGCGCCTGCGTCTGTTTCGCCTGCTGGTCCGCTCTCCGCTCCTTCCGGTCGTGGAGGAAGTCATTGAGGCCGTCAGCGAGATGGCCGAGAAGCACATTGGGGCGCTTGTGGTCTTCGCTGGCTCGCAGAGTACGAAGCTGGTAGTGGAGACAGGTGTCCCAATCCAGGCTGTCGTCTCCAAGGAGTTGCTGCTCTCCATCTTCAATCCGCGGTCACCGTTGCATGATGGGGCTGTCGTCATCGAGGGGCAGACCTTGGTAGCAGCCCGATGTATCTTGCCGCTGAGCGCGACGACACACGTAGGTGGATATGCTGTCGGGACGCGCCATCGGGCTGCTTTGGGGCTCAGTGAGCAGGTAGACGCCGTTGTGGTCGTCGTTTCTGAGGAGACGGGCCACATTGCGCTCGCGCATGGAGGTGTCTTGGAGATGCGGTTGACACCAGCGCAACTGCGTGAGCGGCTTCAGGAGCTTCTCGGTACAGGGGAGGCAGTCGAAGAGAGGATCGAGACAGCTCTGTTGCGATGAGCCAGCAGCGTTCCCAGCGGATAGACCCGTATGCCGAACTGCGCCATGCTTTGGTTGAGCACCTTCGGGCCCGCGGTATCCGAGATGAACGCGTGCTAGGGGCAATGGAGCGCTTGCCGCGGGAACTGTTCGTCCATCCTGCCTTTGTCCACCGTGCTTATGAAGACGTAGCGCTCCCGCTGGGACACAACCAGACGATCTCTCAGCCTTACACAGTTGCCTTCATGACGTCCCTCCTGGAAGTCCAGCCGGGCGACAAAGTCCTGGAAGTCGGAACGGGCAGCGGATACCAAGCAGCGCTCCTGGCCCTCATGGGGGCGCGGGTCTATACGGTGGAGTGCCAGTGGGAGCTCTATCAACGGGCGCGCCAACTCTTTGCCCGGCTGGGGCTCCCGATCCATATGCGCTACGGTGACGGCAGTATCGGCTGGCAGGAGCACGCGCCGTACGATGGCATCATCGTCACGGCTGGGGCACCGCGCATTCCTCAGCCGTTGCTGGAGCAGTTGGCACTCGGTGGGCGCTTGGTGATCCCTGTCGGGGAGCTACAGTCGCAGATCCTGGTGCGTGTACGCCGCGTCAGTGAGCAGGACTACCATTACGAGGAGTTCGGTGAGTTCCGCTTCGTGCCCCTTGTGGGCAAAGAGGGGTGGCAGGAGCTCTTGTATCGGGAACGCCCTACGTCCTCTTCCTCGTAGGGCCAACGGCATCTGGCAAGACTGCTACGATTCTCCGCTTGGCGGAGGAGCTGCCGCTGGAGGTCATCTCCGCTGACTCCCGCCAAATCTACCGCTACTTAGACGTCGGCACCGCGAAGCCGACCGTAGAGGAACGGCAGCGAGTTCCTCATTACTGCGTGGATATCCGCAACCCCGATGAGACCTACAGTGCCGGCGAATTCGCTGCTGATGCCCTCCGGCTCATTCCTGAAATCTGGGCTCGGGGGAAGCTGCCATGTGTCGTCGGGGGTTCTGGGTTCTACGTCCATGCGGTGTACTATGGGCTCTTTGAGCAGCCCCCGTTACCCTTCCTTCGGGAGATTCGGCAGCAGCTCCAGTTCCGACTAGGGCGGGAGGGGAAGGAGGCCCTCTATGCTGAGCTGCAACGCGTGGACCCTGTGTTAGCTGCTCGCTATACAGACCGCAACCCACGACGCCTTATGCGGGCACTGGAGTTCTACTACGCTACGGGCATCCCGCTGTCGAGAGCACATCAACTCTATCCCCCACGGGAGCGCTTATTCCGTGCCCTCTGGGTCGGGCTGCAGTTGGACCGAAGAGAGCTGTACGAGCGGATCAACCGCCGTGCGGAGTGGATGTGGTACAATGGGTTGGTGGAGGAGACGCGTTCAGTTTTGGCAATGGGCTATGCGCCCGAGGCTCCGGGGCTGAACACGCATGGCTACAAGGAGTGTGTGGAGTACCTACAGGGTCGTCTCAGTGCTGGCGAGGCATTGAGGCAGATGCAGCGTCGGACGCGGCAGTATGCTAAGCGTCAGCTGACCTGGTTCCGCCGGTACCAGCACATCCACTGGATACCTGGAGCTTCAGACCCTGCGGCTGTGGTGCCGAAGCTGCTGGAACTCCTTCAGGACTGGATACCTAAAGGCCTGGGACCGTCGGTAGCATAAGGGGGAGGTAGCGCTGGTGGACGTAGACTAGCAGGAAGTACGACTCGGCAAAACGGCGGGCGCGGGTTCGGAAGGAGGCAGCAAGACGATAGGTGCTGAACCGTTGATCGTTGACGATGGCCGATAACTCTGCATTCAGAAGGGGCCGGTCTTCGCGGCGGCTCTTGAAGACGAAGGCTGCTGGCTGCTGGGAGAAGAGGTAGTTAAGGATGGCGGTATCGCGCAGGCTACCACTCCAGTGGTGGCGTGCCAGGAAGCGGTCATTGAGCCGCCCGCCGTCAATTGTGCGGAAGCCTGTCCGGAAGGGAATAAGCCCTGCATCGGGGTAGATGACTACCGTAGCCGTTGGCGGCAGAAGGTGCTGTAAGAACTGCGCTGCTTCGGCATGCTCTTCGTTCAGGAGCTGCCAGTAGTCTCGTACGAACTTCCGTTCCTGCCATCGCCATAAGCCTCCATGGATCGTCAGTTGTAGGAGCATGAGAACAAGGGCAATCTGCTGTAGGCGCTGGAGGCGGAGCGGATGTGAATCGGTCGTCTCCTGCAAGGTCCGTAGCCCGTGCTCTGCTCCGACAGCAGCTCCGCAGAGGCCCAATACATACAGTGGTGCCCAGAAGCGGTGGGCATAGTTCATCTGGAGCGAGGAGCGAGCATACTCGGCGATGAGAACGGCAACGGCAGCTCCCAGCGCTATCCCCAAGGGCATAAGCTGTCGATAGTGTGTTCGTAGTCGAGCCGTCCATTGCTCCCATTCACCGACCCCAAGCAGCAGAGCGATCATGCCAGGAACAGCCCAGTACTGCAGAGCAAACTCCAGGAACGAGAGCATGCTCCCTATAACAATCCCACCAGCCTGCTTAGCATAGTACGTGTTTGGAAGGAGTTCGCCGTAGAGATGCCACCGCCAGAGTGTCATCGCTACTACTGGTAGTGCGAACAGTAGGCTCCCCCAGGCGAGCCTACTCCAGCGTAGAGAGGATGATGTTCGTTGGGCTGTAGCTGAGCCCGGAGCTCTTGTGCTGACAAAGATTGCTACCAGCAGTGCCATGCTGAAGAGCAGTCCTTCCGGCCGAGTCAGGGCAAGGAGGACGAGCGCGAGGATGGTCTTCAGCAAGTTGGCCGAACTTGGGGAGAGCACTGTCCGAACGGCAAGCCATGTCGACGCCGTGAGGAGGAAGAGGAAGAGCGTGGTCTCCAATCCGCTGAGGGCATGGACGAATAGGAACGCCGCCGTGTAGTAGAGAACGATGCTCAGCACGCGAATGGCAGGTTGAACTCCGAGCTCGCGGAGTAGGAACCATGTCACGGCTCCACAGAGTGCATAGGCGGTGAGCCCAATCCCCTTTGCGAGTGCTTCGAATGGGAGGCCTACGGCATGCCCCACTGCTAAGAGGGCTACGTAGAGGGTGCCAGTATATCCCTCGACTGGTGGTTCCCCGGGATTCCATGTGGGAATCCCAATCGTAACCCAGTGCTGGGCGTAGCGGAAGAGGATATAGGCGTCATCTACCGTCCACCATGGGACACTCAGCAGGCTCCATACAGCATACGCAAGGGATCCACCGATGAGCAGCCACTGTGTATGGGTAGCCATAGAGGCTACGGAGATTCCAGGGTGAGCTGTTCTATTTCATGGCGATGCTGCAAATGCCACGCGACCATGTGGCGGATGCCCTCGGAGAAGGGAGTACTAGGCTCCCATCCCAGCAAGGCTCGGGCGCGGTCAATGTTGGCTTCCGTTGTAGGGACATCTGCCGGGTGAGCCGGCCGGAACAGGAGTTGAGCCCTCCGCTCGAGGAGGTACTCCAAAGTCCTCACCGCGTCCAGCAGACGAATAGGTTGTCGGTTGCCTAGGTTGATGACAGCATATCCCAGTGGACGAAGGGCGTGGATAGTTCCCTCGGCGATGTCATCAACGTAGGTGAAATCCCGCTGCTGCTGTCCATCACCAAAGATCTCCAACGGTTCGCCTCGAAGGAGGTGTTCGGTGAAGATGAACAAGCTCATGTCGGGTCGCCCGGCAGGGCCGTAGACGGTGAAGTAGCGCAGTACAGTGATATCTAGCCCGTATAGTTCGTGGTATGTTGCGCAGAGGAGCTCAGCAGCACGCTTGGAAGCAGCGTACGGGGAACGAGGATGCTCGGTCGCGTCTTCTTCCCGGAATGGGGGAGTCCCGGCTCCGTAGACGCTAGAGGTGGAGGCAAGGACGAACTTAGAGATTCCGAGTCTTCGGCAGAGCTCCAGTAGGTTCAGCGTGCCAGTCAGGTTCGTAGCGTAGTAGCTCCAGGGGTCCTGCAGGCTATACCGCACGCCAGCGCGAGCGGCAAGGTTAATGACAGCTTCGGGTTGGAAGCGCTGGAGGATGGGCTGTATAGCCCCGAGGTCCGTGATGTCAGCCCGGAGGAAGTGAAACCCAGTATACTCCTGAAGTCGGCGCAGACGCCACAGCTTGAGTCGTGGGTCGTAGGCATCATTGAGATTGTCTATCCCTACAACCGTTGCGCCCTGCTGGAGGAGCCGTTCGGAAGTCTTCCATCCAATGAAGCCTGCGCATCCGGTCACTACATATGTGGGCATCTACCCTGCAGCCATACCCCCGCTGCCGTGTGCCCCCAACGGGATTCGAACCCGTACCGCCACCTTGAAAGAGTGGTGACCTAACCCTTAGTCGATGGGGGCAGAGCCTCGTTCGAGGACAAAATTAGCGGAAATCCGTAAGACGGAGCTTGATCTCAAGAAAGTCTCGGCTGCCTGTAGCAGGCTTGAAGGTTGCGGAGTATGGGACTACCTCCTCCGCTTGAAGCGGTGCTGGAAGAGGGTGCGCTCCATTTCGCGTGGGAAGCGGTGCTCGAAGAGCACGTAGCGTGCGAACTGTTCCTCGGAGAGCACGGAGCGCACAGCTTCAGTCCGCTGCCGAAGCAGACGCAGCAGTTCCTGCTGCCGGTTCAAGAGATCTTGGAGTGCACGCTCCCGTTCACTGGAGGCCTGTGGGGTCTGGAGAGCAGCCGACAGGCGGTTCGCTGCCTCTTCGATTTGTCGCAGGGTGCTGTCGATGCGGCGGCTGTAGATCGTGTACAGTAGGAGAAACTGCTGGCCGGTCGTCTCGTCCAGCTTGACTTCTTCCAGGAGGCGCAGCAGTTTCCATCGCTCCAACTGTCGCTTTGCCCTCTCCCAACGGGCTACCTCGGCGGTGTCACTCGTGCCCTCCTGTGCCAGAAGGGAGAGTACGTACGAGAGCAGGAGGCCCAAGGAGAGAGCGAGGTTACGGAGCATAGGGTTCTGCCGCATCGCTGACCTCTATTTCTGGAAGGCTGTTAAGCAGCTCCTCAAGCTCGTGCTGGGGAATCGGCTGCGACGGTAGGACAGGGACAACAGGTGGTACGCCGGAGCTCCAATACGTGAACGTGACTAGCCCGTCAGCGTACGGTATCCCCGACTCCTGCGGGGGCGTCACCAAGTGGACATGTCCCGTTGCTGGGGTGTCAGAGGAGGGCACTCGAGGAGGAGACCACCAGAGCAGTAAGAGGAGAAGCCCGAGGGTCGGCAGGAGGAGCCATGCCAGCCTCTGCCAAGACGGTTGCTGGCGTTGGGACTTCCAGCGGTTGAGCACTTGCACCGAGAGTGTACTGGAGTGCCGCTCCAGCTCGCGCATGTATCCTGTGGTCTCTAGGCGCTGGAAGATTGCGCGTAGCATTTCGGCTTCGGCTGCCAGGTCGGGGTGTGCCTGGAGCACCTCTGCAACACGGTGTGCTTCCTCTGCCGACAGTCGCCCAAAGGCGTAGTCTGGCAGGAGAAGCTCTAAGTCTCTACGGCTGTAGGTTGTCTGCTGACGCGGAGTCATTGCCTCTGCTGAGAGCTTGGCGGAAGTATTCTCCATATGGGCCGTTGAGGAGAGCTCGTGCAAGCTTGCGGACTGCTAAGAAGTAGTTTGCTTTCAATCCGCCGATGCTAGTCCCCAGCATTTGGGAGATCTCCTCGTACGAGAGCCCTTCGATGTATCGCAGCACGAAGGTTTCCCGCTGCTTCTCTGGGAGGCTCGCCAGGAGACGGTGGAAGTAGCGCTCGAATTCCTCCCGTTCGTGGAGCTGCTCTGGCGTTGGAGTGGGGGCGTGCGGTTCTTCGTCGTCGGTGAAGGCTTCCTCCCAACGTAGCCACTGAGTGCGTTTGCGCTGCCGCAGCATGCTGAGGGCAACCCGTACGGTGATCCGGTACAGCCATGTCCGGAGGCTACTGCGGCGCTCGAAGCGGGGGAGGTGTTCGAAGGCTTTCAAGAAAACTTCCTGGGCGGCGTCCTGAGCATCTTCGTAACGCCCGAGGTAGCGGTAGGCGATGCTGTAGACGAACCGCTGGTATCTTCGGACGAATTGCGCTGCTGCTAACTCGCGATCGCCATGGCAGAATTCTGCGATGAGCTCCTCATCGCTGGCGAAACTCAGTGCCGACGGGCGCGCCATAGGAGTCAGCTCGTCAGGGTTTCCATGCTCTTAGAAGGGATAATGCCCTTGTGGGTTTAGCGCTGGGCTCAGCGTAGGACTTCTACGATCTCGTACTCCATCTCTCCCGCGGGGACCTGGATACGGATGCGCTCTCCTGACTGTTTTCCGAGCAGAGCCTTTCCCAAGGGGGAGCTCACCGAGAGTTTGTTGTTGGTGAAATCCGCCTCTTCATCTCCCACCAGCGTGTAAGTCACTACAGAGCCCGTCTTGCAGTTCCGCAGGCGAACGGTGGAGAAGATGTACACCTTACCGTCATTGGGGAGTTCTTTGGGGTCGATGACGCGGGCTCGGGCGAGGATGCGTTCCAAGCGGGCAATCCGCATCTCCAGCATCTGTTGGGCTTGGAGGGCGGCGTCGTAGTCAGCGTTCTCTGAGAGGTCCCCGTGGGACCGAGCGTCAGCAATCTTCTGAGCAATCTCCTTCCGTCCTTGGCTCCGAAGCTGACGGAGCTCTGCCTGGAGCTCTTCGAAGCGCTGTCGTGAGAGGTAGATGACGTCCGACATGGTTCCCACTGCAGTCGGTGCACCCTGTTCTACAGACCGTTCCCAGATTCCTTTGACGTCGCCGGTAGGTGCCCAAGGGTAAGCCAATGTCCCAACTTGTGCTTCTTGGCGAGCAGATAGCTCCAATTCCAGTCGTTCGGCTCAATCTCTATCGGGACCCGCTCAACGATTTCCAACCCGTAGGCTTCTAGCCCAACGACCTTTCGGGGGTTGTTCGTTAGCAGACGCATCTTCTGGACGCCTAGGTGCCGAAGAATCTGGGCACCGATGCCATAGTCCCGTAGATCGGGCTTGAAGCCTAGGTGCTGATTTGCTTCAACGGTGTCCAGACCCTGCTCTTGGAGGGCATACGCCCGGATTTTATTCCCAAGCCCTATGCCGCGTCCCTCTTGCTGCATGTAGAGCAGAACGCCTTTGCCCTCTCGCTCTATGATTCGCAGGGCAGCGTGGAGCTGAGGCCCACAGTCGCAGCGGAGCGAGCCGAAGAGGTCACCGGTCAAGCATTGGGAGTGGACACGCACCAGTATGGGCTCGCCGGGCTCCCACCGTCCTTTGACGAGGGCGACATGCTCTTGGTGGTCAACGATGTTCTGGTAGACGAGGACACGAAAGGTGCCGACGATGGTCGGTAGCGTAGCCTCTGCAACGAGACGGACCAGGTTGTCTGTCCGCAGCCGGTAAGCGATGAGGTCGCGAACACTGATGAGCTTGAGCCCGTACTGCTGGGCAAACTCGTACAGTTGGGGCAGCCGCGCCATAGTGCCATCTTCGTTGAGGATTTCGCAGAGGACTGCGGCGGGCTTGAGTCGAGCCAGGCGCATGAGATCTACAGCAGCCTCCGTATGTCCAGCGCGCCGCAATACTCCCTCCTCAACGGCAACTAGTGGGAAGATATGCCCTGGTCGTGCAAAATCCTCTGGCTTCGTCTCAGGATCAGCCAGAGCACGCACGGTTGCAGCGCGGTCGAAGGCAGAGATGCCAGTGGTAGTACCGTGGATGTAGTCTACGGAGACCGTGAAGCGGGTGCCATGGAGAGAGGTGTTGGTGGGAACCATTGCGTCCAGCCGAAGCTCGCGGGCACGCTGCTCGGTGATGGCAACGCAGATGAGTCCTCGCGCCTTGGAAGCCATGAAGTTGATGACATCGGGCGTGCAGAACTGAGCAGCGCAGATGAGGTCGCCCTCGTTCTCGCGGTCCTCGTCATCCACGACGATGACCATCTTGCCGGAGGCCAAGTCGTGGAGGGCTTCCTCCACGGTGTTGAGTCGAATGTCCATCGCTACTTCTTCAGCACCGTTGCAATGGCCGACTTCTCCATCCGTATGCGGGTGTTGTCAGCAATCTGGACGACGACGATGCTGTCCTCTATGTCGGTGATGGTACCGTGGATGCCGGCTGTAGTGACGATGCGGTCGCCCTTCTTGAGCTCGCTGAGCATCTTCTGGTGCTCTTTCTGGCGCTTCACCTGCGGCCGGATGATCATCACGTAGAAGATGAGCAGGATGGCACCGAAGAAGATGAGGGTGCTAATCAGCCCTGCAGTGGGATCGGCGCCTTGCTGCGGTGCAGCAGCCGCGTAGGTCAGTGGCATGGGGAATCCTCGTCGCTTGTTTCTACTGCCTGCTGGAAGTGCTCTAGGAAGCAGCGCTTCCAGTGACGAAAGCTACCATCCCGTATTTTCTGTCGCGCCGTGCCCAGGAGCCAGTGGTAGAAGGCCAGGTTCTGCTCTGTTGCCAGAATCAAGGCTGTAATTTCCCGAGCAAGGAAGAGGTGGCGCAAGTAGCCGAGCGTTACTGTACGGCTCACTGGCGAGTCTAGGCCGGGGTCGATGGGTTCGTCGCTGAGCCGCCAGCGAGCATTGCGGATGTTGATCTTGCCTCGAGTAGTGAAGAGCTGCCCATTGCGGGCGTTTCGGGTTGGCAGGACGCAGTCGAAGAGGTCCACGCCGTACTCGATTGCGGTGAGGATGTTCTCTGGAGTGCCGACTCCCATGAGGTACCGTGGGCGCTCTGTAGGAAGGAGCTCGCAGGAGAGGGCTACCATCTCGTACATCGCCGATGTGGGTTCGCCAACGGAAAGTCCGCCAATCGCAAAACCGTCGAAGTCCCACTGCAGCAGCTCTTGTAGACACTGCCGGCGGAGGTCGGCGTAGACACCGCCCTGCCCGATGCCGAAGAGGAGTTGGGAGTAGCCGTAGCGAGGCTGTGTAGCATGGAAGACGGTCAAAGAACGGCGCGCCCATGCGAGTGTCCGTGCGACGGCACGCTCTACAGCCGTATGCTCGGCGGGGTATGGGGGGCATTCGTCTAGCACCATCATGATGTCGGAGCCGAGGGAGCGCTGGAGCTCGATCACAGACTCCGGCGTGAAGTAGTGTAGGGAGCCGTCAACGTGGGAACGGAATTCCACGCCTTCGTCGGAGACACGCCGGAGTTGCTGAAGTGAGAAGATCTGGTAGCCTCCGCTGTCAGTCAGGATGGGCTTCTGCCAGCCGATGAAGCGGTGGAGGCCCCCGAAGTGCTCGATGACGGCTTTCCCAGGCCGGAGGGCGAGGTGGTAGGCGTTGCAGAGTAGGAGTTGGACTCCTAATTCCAGAGCCCGGCGATGGTCCAGCGCTTTAATCGTGCCTTGCGTACCGACAGGCATGAAGGCTGGGGTCTCAACGGTCCCGTGCGCCGTTTCGAGGAGACCAACCCGTGCACCGCTGTGCGGGTCAGTTGCGACAACACGGAAGCTCATCCTTTCCAGAGCCACCGGTGCCACCATCGGAAGAGAGGACGGCTTATCAGTAGGCTGACACCGATCCCGACGACATCGGCTAGCCAATCGCGGAAATCTGCTACGCGGTTGGGGACGAAGAGTTGATGGAGTTCATCGCTAGCCGCGTAGAGGGCGCCGAGGAGGAGTGTCCACACCGCGATCGAAGCAAAAGAAGGCTGCTGGTGTTGTGCCGTGACCGCGAACGCGAGAGTCATCCCGAAGCCAGCGTAGACTAAGGCATGGGTGAGCTTGTCGCCCCAAGACCAGGTGAATAGGGGCTGGAGGCCGGGGATGTGGGAAGCATACGCGATAAGCCCAGCGTAGAGCAGGGCAGGGGTGGTAGCAAGCAGGCGTCTCATAGGATCGTTGGGTACGGCAGAACGGCAGGGAGGGCTTCTATGAGTGCTGAGGCGGTGAGACTTTCCGCTGAGGCCGTTTGGACGAAGCGGTCACCGGCGGCGCTGTGGACAAAGGCAGCGTAGGCTGCAGCCTCCAGCGGTGGAAGGCCACGTGCCAAAAATGCGCCGATGATGCCAGCGAGTACATCGCCTGCGCCAGCGGTTGCCATTCCAGGATTGCCGCCGCAATTCCAGTACGAGGTTCGGCCATCAGTGATGACCGTGGGGACGTGTTTCAGGAGCACAACCGCGCCCCATCGCTGTGCCCACTCCCGTGCTATCCAGGGAGCGCGGCGAGAGATTAGGTCACGAGGCTGCCCTGTCATGCGGGCGAATTCGCCAATGTGGGGCGTGAGGATCCGCGTGTGAGGGAGTCGCTGTTCGGGCTGGATGGCTCGGAGCGCGTCGGCGTCAATCACAACGGGCAGTCGTTCCGGGAGAGTGACAAGGAGCTCGGAGATGGTTGGAAGCGCCGTGACTCCGAGGCCTGGCCCGATGACGAGTACATCTACGCGCTCTACGAGTTCCGCAATCAGAGGCAGTGCCTCCGGGGCCAGCCATCCGTCAGGAGTAGAAGGCACAAGACGGGCAATGACCTCAGGCAGTACAGCGCTGTGGATGCGGCCAGGAGTGTAGAGGTACACCAGTCCAGCCCCACTGCGGATGGCAGCGTTCGCTACCAGCGCTGCCGCCCCTGCCATTGCCGCCGAGCCTGCGATGATGCCAACGCGGCCGTAGTCAAACTTCGTGCTGATGCGATGCCGAGGCGGGAATCGCTGCTGGATGTCGGAGGCCTCCAGTACCCAGATATCAGCATACTCGGCAGCAATGTCTGCGGGGACTCCAAGGCCGGCAATCTCCCGTTGCCCTGAGAGTCGAAGCCCATCGTTGAGGAGGAGCCCCGTCTTGAGTGCGAGCATCGTAATGGTGAGGTCTGCTGGGAAGGCTTCAGGGTCAGCGTCTCCAGTCTCCGCTTCTACGCCTGTTGGGATATCCAGAGCAACGTGCCGTGCTGGCAATGTCCGGAGTGCGCGAATGATGGCACGGAGCTCCTCCCGGAGTGGTAGACGTGCCCCGACACCGAGGAGTGCGTCTACTACGATGTCCACTGGTGGGGGAGGAGGGGGTAGTTGGCCTGGTGGGATGTAGAGCATCGGGACTCGCAGTCCCCGCAGGGCTTGGAAGTTCGTGGCTGTCTCTGGAGACATCCGATCCGGTGAGCCGGTCCACCACACTGTTACGCGCCAGCCGCGACAGAGGAGATGCCGAGCCAGCGCAAAGCCATCCCCACCGTTGTTGCCACTGCCGCAAGCAATGAGGGCAGACGGAGGGGAGCCTGTTCTCGGTGTCCACCAACGCTCTAGGATCTCCGAGGCCGAGCGGGCAGCGTTCTCCATGAGGAGCAGTGGAGGGATCCCTCGGTCTTTGGCTGCCATATCGGCCTGCCGCATCTGCTCCGGAGTAAGCACTGGCTTCATGGTGAGCCTCGACAATGCCGCAAAATTATGGCCGCCCCTATCTTTGCCTGCTTTGGCGCCCTAGGAAGGGCCTGCTAACATGGCCTTGGTGGAAGAGATGTCTGGCGTCGCAGTAGATGAAGCCCGAACAATCCGAATCCGCGGGGCCCGGCAGCACAACCTGCGGAATCTCTCTTTGGAGCTGCCGCATGGCAAGCTGATCGTGATTACGGGCGTCTCCGGGTCAGGCAAGTCGTCGCTGGCCTTTGACACGCTCTACGCCGAAGGGCAGCGGCGGTACGTAGAATGCCTTTCGGCATACGCCCGCCAGTTCCTCCAGGTCATGCCCAAGCCAGAGGTAGACGCCATCGAGGGGCTAGCGCCAGCAATTGCGATTGAGCAGAAGACCACTGGCCATTCCCTGCGCTCGACAGTTGGTACGTTAGCCCAAGTGTACGACTACCTCCGCCTCCTCTTCGCTCGCATCGGGCAGCAGTTCTGCGTGGAATGTGGCATTCCCGTCGAGGCGCAGAGCCTGGACCACATCGTTGGACAGCTGCTAGGGTTGCCTCAGGGTACTCGGTTCCAAATCCTCGCACCGGTTGTCCGAGGGCGCAAAGGGCATTACCGCGAGCTCTTCGAGCAGCTCCGGAAGCAGGGATTTTTGTACGTGCGGGTGGATGGGGAGTTCCACGAATTGGAGCCGGGCTTCCAGGTGAGCCGTTACCGCACGCATGACATCGAGGTAGTAGTCGACCGATGCGTTGCTGCTCCGGGCACTCAGGAGCGGTTGGTCAGCTCCCTGGAGTTGGCTCTACAGCTTGGACAGCAGACAGCGCTCGTCCTCGTGGAGGAGGCTCACCAGTGGCGTCCTTGGCTTGTGAGCACACAGCGGATGTGTCCGCAATGCGGACGGGCATACCAGGAGTTGGCGCCGAATAGCTTTTCCTTCAACTCCCCTTACGGTGCCTGCCCAACGTGCCAAGGACTCGGGCAGATCATGGACTTCTTGCCCGAAACTCTCGTTGCTCGTCCAGACCGGCCGCTCTTCGACGGAGCTCTGACGTTGCCGAAGGATCGAGCATGGGGAATGCTCTGGCGCTCTGTCGAGGCGCTCGCGGAACGATGGGGGGTTGACCCGCGAACCCCTTTTGCAGAGCTTCCAGAGGCGATGCGCGATGAGCTGTTCTGGGGGTCAGAGCAGAAGGTGACGCTTCGGGCTGGTTGGGGGGATGCGGCGGTGACGTTTCCCGGTCTTATCCCCTTGCTGCGGCACTACTACGAGCAGGGTCCGCCTGCCGTGAAGGGTTGGCTGGAGTCCTTAATGCGCCCTGTTATGTGCCCAACATGCCAAGGTGGACGGCTGCGGCAGGAGTTTCTCTCCGTCCGTGTGGACGGTAAGAACATCGCCGAGGTGACGGCACTCTCTATTGACCAAGCGTATGAGTGGCTCCGAGATTTGCCAGAGCGGCTGCCGGAGCGCATGCGGCGGATAGCTACGGTGATCCTGCAGGAACTCATGCGGCGGCTGGAGTTCCTCCAGGAGGTCGGAGTAGGGTACTTGCAGCTCAACCGTCCAGCGCATACCCTGGCGGGGGGCGAGGCGCAGCGGATTCGACTAGCGGCCCAGTTGGGTTCACAACTGGTTGGGGTGCTCTACATCTTGGACGAGCCGAGCATTGGGCTGCATCCGCGAGACAACCATCGCCTCATCGCAGCACTGCGGAAGTTGCGAGATATGGACAGCACGGTCGTCGTCGTGGAGCACGACCGCGATATGATGGAGGCTGCAGACCTCATCGTCGACATTGGTCCTGGAGCCGGCATCCATGGGGGTGAGGTGGTATTCGTAGCTCCGCCGGACAAGATTCGCGACCTTCCGGAGGAGGTACGCCAGCGGTCTCTGACGGCCCAGTACCTCACCGGAGAGCGGGAGATCCCTATCCCTCAACACCGGCGCCGCGGCAGCGGTGCAGCGCTGGTGCTGGAAGGAGCCACCGGCCACAACCTCAAGGACCTAACCGTTCGCTTTCCGCTGGGGACCCTCATCTGCGTAACGGGGGTGTCGGGGTCGGGCAAGTCCAGCCTAGTTATGGACACGCTCTACCCGGCACTTATGCGGCACTTCTACCGGAGCCCGCGGGTGCCGTTGCCGTACCGGGCGCTCCATGGGGTGGAGCATCTCCGAGGCGTCGTGGCTGTGGACCAGAGTCCCATTGGACGCACCCCGCGGTCGAATCCAGCTACGTACACAGGGGTCTTCGATCCGATTCGGCAGTTCTATGCTCTCCTACCGGAGGCTCGGGCTCGTGGATATCGTCCGGGGCGCTTCTCCTTCAATGTCCCGGGGGGGCGGTGCGAAGAGTGTGAAGGTGCAGGGGTTCGGCGGATTGAGATGGCCTTCCTTCCGGAGGTTTACGTGGAGTGTGACGCGTGTAGCGGGCGCCGGTACAACGCTGAGACGTTGGCTGTGCGCTACCGGGGCAAGAGCATTGCCGATGTGCTGGATATGACCGTCGAGGAGGCCTGCGAGTTCTTCGCGGACATTCCACATGTTGCTCGCCGTCTTACAGTCTTGGCAGAGGTTGGCCTGGGATATATCCGTCTAGGTCAGCCCGCTCCTACACTCTCTGGCGGGGAAGCGCAGCGCATCAAGCTGGCCCGCGAGCTCGTCAAGGGCGGCACACGGATGCTGTATATCCTCGACGAGCCGACGACGGGACTCCACTTTGAAGATATCCGCTGCTTGCTCCAGCTCCTCTGGCGACTGGTGGACCAGGGTAACACAGTCATCGTGATTGAGCATAACTTGGAGGTTATCAAGTGTGCTGACTGGGTCATTGACCTTGGCCCCGAAGGAGGCACCGCGGGCGGTTATGTCGTGGCTGAAGGGACTCCGGAGATGGTTGCTGAGAACCCAGCTAGCTACACTGGTCACTTCCTTCGGTATGTGCTGCAGCGCTACACGCGGTGAAGCTACTTCAGTCGAGAAGGGCCGTATACTCGGCGGCGTACTTGAAGAGGGCTGCTGCTAACCCGCGAGCAAGCTTCCACTGACCTACCTCGGAGGCGAGGAAGCGTTCCTCTCTGGGGTTTGAGAGGAATCCCATCTCCACCAAGACGGCCGGCATAGAGGCCCCGAGGAGCACGTAGAAGCCTGCCTGGCCAATGCCACGGTTGGGGAGCCCAGTGGCTGCGACAAGTTCCTGTTGGATAAGGGCAGCCAGTCGGTCGCTGAGCCGCATGAAGGCGCTCTGCGCCAGTGTGGCAAGGATATGTTGCTCTTCCAGCAACCCTTCGTACCGCTGCGGGTCAGCTTCCAGTCGGATCACGGCGTTTTCCCGCTCGGCGACTCGAATTGCCTCGGGTGTCCGACCGGGGCGCAGAACATAGGTCTCAATTCCGCTGGCTGAGTGCGGCTTCTCTGGGGCTGCATTGCAGTGGAGGCTGACGAAGACCTTGCCTCGGTGCTCGTTAGCAATCTGCCCGCGGCGGTAGAGCGGGACGAAACGGTCGTCGGAGCGGGTCAGGACGACGCGGACTTTCGGCATCTTCCGCTTCAAGAGCTGCTGCAGCTTGAGGGCGACGCGCAGAGTGATGTTCTTCTCTGCATAGCCTCGAACTCCAATGGCCCCGTAGTCCTTGCCTCCGTGCCCGGGATCGATGACGATGACGTCTAAGTCCCAGCGCTTGACTTCAGCGGAGCGGGCATCCCGCTGCTCGCGGAGAAGCAGGATAGAGAGGCGTACCGTCTGCGGGCCCTCCCGCTGCGCTGAGCATTCCCGGATCGGAGACGACAGTCGGAGGCGGTAGACCATGATGTCTCGGATTCGTTCGGCTCGCAGCTCCTCAATCCCAGCCTGGCGTGGCAGTGTGTCGGCTGCATGGAGTACTTCTGGGATGCGGAAGACGACCTCGCGTCCCTGCCACTCTGGGCGCTGGTAGCGTTGGATTGTAGCGTTAGCGCTGAAGCGGACAGTCAGCGTATCACCATGCCGCTCAGCGATTATCCGTGTGATGGCCGTGGGCGCAGCAGCGAAGCTGGAACCAAGGGTTGCGAGCCAGTTCCGGAAGCGCTCCCAGGGAGCTGTGGAGTCGGGCACTTTACGAAGCGGTAAGCGGGGTGATGGAGCAAGGCTTGTGTCTGGCGGTATCGGGAGAGGGGAGATCTGGGGGGTTGGGGAATGGGCTCTGGGTGATGTCGTGCGGGCAGCAGATGATGGGTTCGCTGCGAGACGCTGCAGACGTAGCTCCGTTGGCGAGATCCACTCTACCTTCGCGTTCCACAGAATCGAGAGAGCTTCGGCTACGCTAGGAAGAGGGATGAAGAGCTGAGAGCCGTCCGACCGGACGGGTACCGGAAGTTGCAGGGTACCTTCACCATCAGCAGTCCGCCACCGCAGGAAGAAACTCTGAGGCGCAGCCCAGAGGGTACCCTCTGGTACCTGGAGCGTAGTGCCTTGGTGGAGCAGACGAGCTTGTGCGTGCCACAGGTGCTTAGCTATGTCGCGGAGCCCAGCGGCGCTGTACCCACCAATGGCCCTCAGAGCAAGATACCGCTCCCGCCCTTCTGGGGTAATGACTCTTAGGACTTGCTGAGCGAAAGCTCCGGTCCCGGCGACCAGCAGTAAGCACCAGCACCAGCGGCAGGACATCCCATTACTGAATCCGCCGAGGAGGCGACTGCGGCGTAGCAGTCGGATACTTCTGGCGCTGCCACTCTAAGATACCACCGCGCATGCTGAAGACCTTGAAGCCGTGGCGTTGGAGGAGCTGTGTAGCGTAAGCACTCCGTCCCCCACTCCGGCAATAAGCGATCACAGTCTTGTTCCGCACGGGTTCTAGCTCCCGCAGCCGCTGCTCCAACTCCTGCACGGGAATCAGCCGTGCCCCTGGGATATGTCCCTCAGCGAACTCCGCAGGTGTCCGCACATCTAGCACGACGATGCTAGTATCCTTCAATCGCCGGAAAACCTCCTCTGGCGACACCGTCGGAATACCGCTCTGCTGAGCACAAGCCATACTCCACCCCATGGCAATCAGCAGCAATGACCACATCATCATCGTGAGCACCTCACTGTCTGTCGGAACCAGGAGCAAAGGACGAGCGAGGTCAGCGTGCAGTGTGAGACCTAGCGACTTGGTTGCGGTCGCGAAACACTCTTCGGTGGCCTTTCGGAGGCCAACGGCAGGCAGCATTGGGGGTTTAGAGCCAATCTCTGCCCAAGAGTGTTTGCCTTATGGGCGCCGCGAAAGCGAAACGCAGTGCTCTATCGCCTGGTTGCATCCCAGAGAGAACTCCAGTTCCCGCGGCCAGTACCCATCGGCATGGACGCTGATTCCATATGGGCCTTGACACAAGCGTGTGAAGCGCGCGACGCCGTCCGCGTCTGTCCCTTGCTGAGTGAGCAACCTTCCATTCTGCCACAACCGAACTTGAGCTCCCTGTATCCGCTGGACACGGGTAGAGTCCTGTACGATGACAGCTACCATCCCCTCACAGCACTCCTGGTGTTTCGGGAGGAGGCCAACCCAGATTTCCACATGGTCGTTGCAGGGCAGGTGGATACGAACCTCTCGTGACCGGTACCCCTCTGCTGTGACCTCTACGACATATTCGCCTTCGCAGAGGCTGTCAAATGCAGCTGATCCGTCATGTGCGGGCTGTGTCTCTACAAGTTTCCCCTGCTTCCAGAGGCAGACTACTGCGGCCTGTAGTGGCTTTGCTTGGAGGCTATCGTAGACGCGGACGGTGATGACGCCGCGGCAGCAGGTATCGGAGTCGCGCTCTTCTCCGCAGTCCAATGGGATGCAGAGCTTTACAGTGTCCTCGCACCCCAACTCGACGCTCAGTTCTCGGACAGAGCAGTGCTCGTGGGAGATATGCACGATGTAAGTTCCAGGGCAAAGCCCTGAAAAGCTCGCACCGTCCTGTTGCGTTACCTTCGTCTTGTTGTAACTCCCTTGATCTTGCTGGACTCGCACGCTTGCTCCTACCACAGGGGTACCCGAGGCAGAATCGTAGGGCAGCACGATGAGGAGGGTGTTGCAGCAAGAGTCGGGGTGGCTTGAGGGTGGG
This sequence comes from Candidatus Kapaibacterium sp., assembly GCA_025059875.1. Taxonomy (NCBI): domain Bacteria; kingdom Pseudomonadati; phylum Bacteroidota; class Eximiradiia; order Eximiradiales; family Kapaibacteriaceae (SeqCode); genus Kapaibacterium (SeqCode); species Kapaibacterium sp. (SeqCode). The sequence continues at coordinate 175,423 of JANXCT010000003.1, read as the reverse complement.
GGTTCTTTAGGTTCGGAGGGATGCTTTACACAGGCAGAGAGTAGTACTACGGCGAGCGCTGCAGTAGCGAACTTCCACGTTCGCATGTGAGTGAGCCCTCGGTAGGCTTGTTGCACCTGGGCCAATAAACCACTTTAAGGTGCTTTAGTTACAGGCTGTTGTCCTCGGCCTGATGGGTGCGTCTCTTTAATTTTGTAATTGCCATCGCGGCGGGCGTAGCTCAGCCCGGTGAGAGCACCAGGTTGTGGCCCTGGGGGTCGTGGGTTCAAATCCCATCGCCCGCCCAGCTACGAGGGGGAAGCCATAGGAAGCGCAGTGGCTGCTGGCTCGTAGGGGTATGCTGCTAGACGCCGTTTCAGCTCCTCGATGGGTGGTACAGGCATTGGATCCGTGTGGTGGAGGATGGCTAGCCAGTAGCTGAGCCAGTCCCCGAAGTACAGGAGGGAAAAGAGCCGGGTAAGAAAGTGCGGCTCGGTCGGGCAGAAGGGAGTGTGGGATTCCAGCGGCACTCGCGGGGCTAGGAGCTGTGGCGTGTGGCGGATGCGCAGCTGAACCCTAGGGTGGTCCTCAGGATCGTAGAGCCAGAGGAAATGGACTTGCCGCGGAGAGAATTCGGTCGGGAAGAGCCATCCACAGATTTCGTTGTGGTTCATTTCCGGCACGACGTTCCCGAAAGCGATGTGTTTGGCGTTCTCGTGGAGCTGCTGGCGCCAGCGGAGGCCAACGGCCTCCATCCGGTCGGAGGCATAGATGATGGGTACCTTGTCGGTGAGCCGGTGGGCAAGCTGCAGTGTGGGATTGTCGGAGTGGTCAAGGCTGCCGTAGACGGCTGCTAGCTCCTGGAGGCGCTGGTGGGTTGCTGTCCATGCAGCTTCAGTGTGTTGTCGCACAGCCTTACGGAAGTAGCCGAGACGCAGGAAGAGGAGCAATAGGGCAAAGAAGGAGAAGCCTACTGTCCCGCGCGGGGGATAGCCTTGGGGAAGTGGGAGATGTGGAAGACCGAGCTCGCGGCAACGCTCCAGAAGCCGTCCTCCGCTGGTTAGACAAGCGACGTACGGGCTTCGCTGTCGTGCGTACTCGAAGGCGGTGAGTGTCTCCTCAGTGTTTCCCGAGTAGCTACTGGCGATTACCAGAGTCTGGCGGTCCATCAGACCCGAAGGCAGAGAGTAGCTGCGGTGGACTCGGATGTCCAGGTGGTCTGCACCGGGGGTAAAGGAGACATAGGTCCGCAGTAAGTCTGCCGCGATTGCTGATCCGCCCATTCCAAGCACGAGGATGCGTCGGGGGCGGCGTGGAAAGGCGCTTAAAGGGACGTTCTCCACGAGCTCGTAGGCGGCTTCAAGCTGCTCGTGGAAGCGCAGGAGGAGGTCCTGCATCCTGGACTGGTCGGTCTGCAGCACGATGTCTTTTAGAGATGGCTCCATGGAGCTTCAGCTAGTGGCTCACAGGCTGCCGTTCAGGGAGTAATTCCGGATGAGCTGGCGAGCGATGACGAAGCGCTGGATTTCGCTAGTCCCCTCGCCGATCGTCAGCAGCTTGGCATCGCGGTAGAGCTTCTCCACGGGGTAGTCCTTGATGTAGCCGTAGCCGCCGAAGATCTGGATAGCTTCTTCGGCCGCGCGCACTGCAAGCTCGCTTGCAAAGAGCTTTGCTTGCGCTGCCTCCAGACGGACGGAGAGGCCTTGCTGCCGACGCCATGCAGCTCGGTAGGTTAGGAGTCGGGCTGCCTCTATCTCCATGGATAGCCGAGCCAGCTTCATCTGGATGGCTTGGAACTCCACAAGTGGGGTACCGAACTGTTGGCGTTCTGTGGCGTAGCGCAAGGCAGCCTCAAAGGCCCCTTGAGCCAAGCCAACCCCAAGAGCAGCAATGCTGATGCGTCCGCCATCAAGGATGAGCAGGGCTTGGCGGTAGCCATCACCTTCTGCACCGATGAGATTGGATGCAGGAACGCGGACATTCTCCAGCGAAAGGGTCGTCGTATCGCTTGCTCGCATGCCTAGCTTGTTCTCCTTCTTGCCCGCACGGAAGCCCTCGGTACCCTTCTCCACGACGAAGGCGGAGATCCCGTGCTTACCACGACTGGGATCGGTCACGGCCATCACTACTGCTATCGAGCCGACGCCGCCGTGGGTAGTGAAGCTCTTGGAACCGTTGAGGATGTAGATATCCCCTTCTCTGACCGCGGTAGTGCGTAAACTGGCAGCATCGGAACCAGAGTTAGGCTCTGTGAGGGCCCATGCCCCTATGGCCTGTCCGCTAGCTAATGCTGGAAGGTAGCGGGCTTTGAGCTCTTCGGAGCCGAAGCTGAGAATGTGGTTGGTGCAGAGGCCATTGTGGGCCGCAACGCTCAGAGCGATAGCTGGGCAGACCCGAGCCAGCTCCTCTACAATCAGAGCGAACTCCATGTAACCCAGCCCAGCGCCTCCATACTCCTGTGGCACTAAAATCCCCAGGAGGCCGAGCTTGCCCATCTCAGCGAAGAGCTCGTGGGGGAACTCCTGCGTCTCGTCGTAGTAGGCAGCTACAGGGCGAATCTTGTCCTCGGCGAATTCCCGGACCATCCGGCGGATGGCTTCTTGCTCGCTGCTGAGTGCGAAGGAAATGCCTGGCATCTTTGCTTCGCGCCCCGTGTCTCGACAGCAATAGACGGTAGCGGGGAGCGGAAATTGGTGCGTATTTTTGGCGACATGAGGCGCAGAACGGCTTGGCAGGCAGCGGTTGGATGGTGGAGCCTCTGTTGCGCATGGGCAGCGGCACAGGTGCCGTACGCGAAGCTCCCGCAGTGGGAGTCTGTACCGCAAGGGTTCTACGCCACAGGGTTGGCTTTGAGCGATGTGGATGGGAATGGCCTGCCTGACGTTGTCGTTGCTTGTGGCAACGATATGGAACGCCAGCCGGTCGTTGTCTACGCTAACGCTACTGGGCTGCCAGAACGGCTGCCGACGTGGTCATCTGCCGACAGCGGCTACCACGGCCACCTTGCCGTGGCGGACGTAGATGGTGACGGGTGGGAAGATGTGGCCGTCACCGAGTACCTAGGCGAAGGGGGCTTCGGGAGTCCGGGTGGAGTGAAGCTCTACCGGAATCGCCGGGGACGGCTGGAGGAGCGCCCTTCGTGGCGAGCGCGCGAGCGCTTCCATACCTTCCGCTGTGCCTGGGGGGATGTAGATGGCGATGGAAGACCCGACTTAGCTGTTGCTGGTGGAGAGGCGTATACCTGGGTCCGGGAACCCGTGCGGGTCTACCGAAATCGCGGCGGCTACTTAGAAGAGATGGCCTCTTGGCGGAGTGCAGAGAGCCTCATCGCCTACGATTTGGCCTGGGAGGACATCAACAGCGATGGCTGGCTAGACCTCATCGTTGCCTGCAGTTGGGGTCCAAGCTGTGTCTTCTACAACCGAGGCGGTCAGCTCGATACGCTGCCGGGCTGGAGAGCAGCGGAGATGGAGTTCGCAAACTCCTTGGCGGTCGGCGACGTTGACAGCGATGGCTGGGTGGACGTTGTGGTCTCCTTCAACCGCCAGCTTGGTGGCAGCGGTACTGTTGCGCTCTTCCGTAACCGCTCCGGGGAGCTGGAGCGGCTTCCTTCGTGGCGTTCCCGGTTCTCTGGCTACGGCTCTGGGGTTGCCCTCGTTGACTTGGATGGTGACGGGGACTTGGACTTGCTGGCAGGGGCTTGGTGGGATACGGTGCGGGTCTACCAGAACGAAGCTGGGAACTTTGCTCTGGAGCCGCAGTGGAGCTCGCAGACTCGGAGCGTTGTAGAGGCGTTTGCTATAGCCGATGTCAACGCCGATGGCCTGGATACCGTTACGTGGCGCCTTCGCCGCAAGGGGTCGCTCGTCCGATTCCCCGTGGCTCCTGTGGAGCGCATCATTGCCGTCCAGAGTGGGGGTCAGTTGCTCCAGCCTAGCCAGTACACGGTTAACCGTGCTGCTGGGTGGATGTCGCTACCGGCCGATGTGGCAGACACGGTAGTGGTGATGGCCGTGATTTCCTCTCGGCGGGACATAGCGGTGAGCAACTGGGACCCAGACAGGGGTAACTTCCTCTTCCTCTGGCAGCCTGCCGCAGGAGCAGTGGCTGAAACTGAGCCAGGTGTCCGAGTCCTCGAAGCAACTGATGGTTTGCTCCTTTCAGTTGACTTGCCCAAGGCAGGTGCGGTTGTGGGGCAATGGGTAGATGTCGGAGGGAGGAGCCTACCGGCGCTGGCGTTGTGGCTTCCGGGAGGGCATTCGTGCATACGGGTGCCGCTGCCGCCGTCGAGAGGTCCATACTGGCTTCGGCTGCAGACACCAGGGGGTACAGTCGTGCTACGAGTACTGCGGTTGTGAGGTCAGCCTTAGGTTGTGAGATCAGCTTGGTAGAGTGTGCGGCGCATGGCGCAGGGCATGCCACCACGGGCAGAGGAGCTTCTCCGCGATGCTAGTGTCCTCCGCCTGGTACAGATTGCGTTGCAGGAGGATATCGGTGCTGGCGATATCACGACAGAGTGCCTCTTTGCCGGTCAAGCACCGATTGGTCATGGCCGCATTGTGGTAAAGCAGGTCGGTGTCATTTGCGGCTTGCCAATAGCGGCATTGGCCTTTCGCGAGGTGCATCCCGAAGCCATTCTCCAGCCCCTTGTGCCAGAGGGGGCATCGGTAGAGCCGGGGGTGGTAGTTGCTGAAGTCGTTGGGCCTGTGCCGGCGATTTTAACAGCGGAGCGGACAGCGCTGAACTTCCTCCAGCGGATGAGCGGGGTTGCAACCCTCACTCGGCGCTTCGTGGAAGCGGTTGAGGGTACGGGGGCGACAATTACGGACACGCGCAAGACCATCCCCGGCTGGCGTCGGCTGGATAAGTACGCCACAGCTATCGGGGGAGCGCAGAATCACCGCATGGGGCTCTATGACGCGGTGCTCATCAAGGACAACCACATCGCTGCCATGGGTAGCATTCGGGCGGCCGTGGAGCGCTGCCGCCGGGAACTCGCGGACATGAATGTCCGGATTGAGGTCGAGGCCCACTCTCTGGCGCAGGTTCGAGAGGTACTCGAATGCGAAGGGGTCCATCGGGTGATGTTCGACAACTTTACACCAGAGGAGGTTCGGCAAGCGGTGGAGCTCGTCGCAGGGCGCATGGAGACGGAGGCCTCGGGCAGCATTCAACTAGCTACCGTGCGCCAGTATGCCGAGACGGGCGTCCAGTTCATCTCCGTTGGGCAGCTAACCCACTCCGCACCAGCCTTGGACATTTCACTAGAGCTACTCGTGCCGCGCCTGCTCTAATGCGGTGGAGTCCGGAACAGCAGTGGGCTCTCGATGCTGACCGGCATACCGTTGTCACTGCCAGTGCTGGCTCAGGGAAGACGGCTGTCCTTGTGGGCCGGTACATTCGGCTGCTGTTGGCAGTTAAAGACCCCCAGAGCATCGTGGCAATCACGTTCACGCGAAAGGCAGCGGCCGAGATGTATGCGCGAATTGCAGCTGAGCTGGACCGCCTCATTGCTGCCGCCGTCTCTGCCCAGGAACTGAGATTGCTGAAACCGCTGCGGGAACGGCTGTCAGACGCTCCGATCTCGACCATCCACAGTTTCTGTGCCCAGCTCCTCCGGCGCTTCTCCACGGAGGCGGGAGTGTTGCCGAACTTCACCGAGTTGACCGAGGCCGAAGCATTGCGGCTCAACCGAGAAGTAGCGCAGCAGGTGCTGGAGGAGCTCCTCCTGCAAGGCGATGAGGAGGTGTGGGCGCTTGTGAGAGAGTACGGGCAGCGGAAGACACTGGAGCTCCTGGTAGCGATTCTGCATAGTAGCGAACGCTGGATTCTACTCCGTGCAGCTCTGCAACGGCCAATCCCGGAGCGGGTGGAATGGGCCCACCAGCGCCTCTGGGAACTCTTCCGGCAGCATGCCCGGAAGGTTGCAGAGGTGCTCGTCTACAGCGATTCCCTCGTGACGAAGGCTAGCAAGAGAGAGGAAGCTGCAGAGCTTAGCCTACTCTGCGCCCGGCTCCTCGACGAACTTCGCAAACCTCCTGTCCCTGATTTGTGGGCTTCGCTGTGGCGACAGCTGCGTGAGCAAGCCTTCACTCAGGGCAGAGAGCCAAGGGCATGGCTCCAATTGGCCTCTCCGCTTGCTCGCTATCTCTCCCGAGAGGCTAAAGCTCTGGACGAAGTGGTGGAAGCATGGGAGCATCGGGAGGAAGACGCCCGCTTTCTGCGGCAGATGCAGACTCTGGCTCGCTTGGCGGATGTGACGTTCGCACGGCTAGAGCAAGAGAAGCAGGAGCGGAACGTGCTGGACTTCAACGACCTGCAGCTTAAGGCACTCCGTCTCCTGGAGCATCCTGCCGTTCTGGAACGGTTACGACGGAGTATCCAGCATGTGCTGGTGGACGAGTTCCAGGATACCAACCCGGTCCAGTATGCTCTGGTCCGGGGGCTTATGGGGGATGAAGCCATGCCGGGGGGAGGGCCTCAGGTCTTCCTGGTTGGAGACCCCAAGCAGAGCATCTACAGCTTTCGAGATGCAGATGTGCGCGTCTTTGAGCAGGCGCGGCAGAACATTGTAGAGCGGAACCGAAATGCGGTAGCGCGAGGATTGCTGCCGCGCTGCGAGGCGGATGCACTCACGGATGGGGACATCCACTTGCCTGTGTCCTTCCGCTTGGCACCGGAACTCGTTGCTTTCATCAACCGAGTCGCAGGTCGCCTCTTCCTGCAGGTAGAGGAGCAGGTCCCGTACGAACCGCTGGTTTGTGGGCGGCCTGAAGCTCGGGGGAGTGTCCGACTCCTCTTAGCTATCGAGCCAGCGCAGGGAGCAGAACGGGAAAGGCTGAGCGAAGAGGAGCTCATTGCTCGCTCACTCCGTCTCTGGGTTGATGGGTCGGAGCCACTCCTGCTCACTGAAGCCGATGGCTCCCTCCGCCGCGCAGGCTATGGCGACATCGCTCTCATCACGCGGTACCGTCGCCACATCCCTAGGCTCACCTTTGCTCTCCAGCGCTACGGTATTCCGTACATAGTCCACGCGGGGGCGGGCTTCTTCCAAGCGCCGGAGATCCAGGACCTCTACTACCTGCTGCAGTTCCTGCTCAACGAGCAAGACGACCTGGCCTTGGCTGTAGCCCTCCGCTCTCCGCTGTTCGCCCTGACCGATGAGGAGCTCCTGCGCATCAACTTGGAAGAAGGGGAGACGCTGTGGCAGCGGCTCTGTCGGAGCGCAGCTCAAGAGCCCATATTCCGAGAGGTCGTGGCAACCTTAGAGCTCCTGCGCCTGTTAGCACCGAGGGTCTCAGTTGCAGAGCTCCTGCGGACAATCAACGATAGGACGCTGTGGCTACTGCGACTTCGGCAGATGCCGCGGCTGCCGCAGATCCAGGCCAATGTTGCCAAGCTTCTGGAGTTTGCCCGTGCCTTCCAAGGGAAAGGATTCCGCACGTTAGCAGACTTCGTCAACGAGCTCGGGGCCCTCATTGAGATGGACGCTCCCGAAGCCGAGGCGGCACTTCCAACGGGGGCCAATGCGGTCAACATCCTAACGATCCACGCGGCTAAAGGACTGGAGTTCCCTGTGGTCGTCCTCTGCCGCATGGCGGATGGACAAGCTGGAAGGGACGAGCTCTTGCTGGATGAGAACTTGGGCGTCTTGACTCAGCCTCTGCGCTGGGATGCGGAGACTGGCGTGTGGGTTCCCATTCAGACACCGACGTACGTCGTTGCGAGCGCAACGAACACTGCTCGCCAGAAGGCAGAGGAACAGCGTGTGCTCTACGTTGGATTGACGCGGGCCCGAGACCATCTGGTCCTTGCCGCGACGCTGCGAGAGACGAAGGATGGGGGCATAGGAGCGGTGGAGGGACTGTTTGGCTTCGTCGTAGACGCTCTGCAGCTCTCCTCACGAGAGCTCTTGCTGTACTCGTCGCTCCAGCTCTCCGAGACCATAGAGAGCTATGCTGGCGGGCAGCGGTATCAGCAGACGGTGGAGCTGACGGTTCCCATCATCCGCGATGTTCCCGAACCCGAAGCGTTGCCCCCGCGGCACCGGGTATGGGTGCCACCGATTGTGCTGGAGCGGCCTGTCCCCGTGCGCTGGAGCCAAGAGCGTCTGTCGGCGACGCAGTATACGCTCTTCCACCACGACCCAGAGAGTTTCGTGCGGCGGGCCCTTTTAGGCTTCCCTGCAACGCCCGAAGAGCTCCTCCAGGGAGCTATCATCCCAGTAGATACCGAACAGGAGCTCCCTGAGCCGGTCATCCTTGGCTACCTCCTCCACCAACTCCTTGCCCACGTCACGCTCTGGACGACCCCGGATGGAGAGCTGGTTTCGGAGCGACTCGGCGAAGTGGTACAGGGGCTCATCCGGCAGAGCCCGTACGCAACTGCAACGATGGCAGCGGAATGGCTTATGGAACGGGCATCCGCTGTTGTTCGCACGCCTTTCCTCCGGCGCCAATGGAGGCACTTCTGGAACGCCTTGCGGGAGTACACGCTGACAATCCCACTGGGCGAAAACTTCCTCACTGGGACGCTAGACGTTCTGCTGACAACGCCGGAGGGAAGGGAAATCTGGGACTGGAAGCTGGGGAAGGTATCCTCGGCTGAAGAGTGTGCCCAGCAGGCTCAGTGGTACGAGCCGCAGTTGCGGGTCTATGCCTACCTGGTGCTCCGGCGTTTTCCAGAACAGCCGGGGATTCGGGCACGGTTACTCTTCGTAGAGAGTGCCCGCGAGGGTGTTGAGGACGCGGCGTGGGTTTGGACCATTGCATGGGAGCGGGCTGAGGTCCTTGCTTGGGAGAATGAGTTCCGTGAGGTCGCAGAGTGCCTGTTCCTGCTGAGGGATTTCGAGACACAGTGATGGAGCGGTTACTGTCCCGCCAGTTCCTACTGCGGGCTTTTGCGCTTGCTGTTCTACTGCTCGGCTGTACCGAGTCGCCCGTCGAGCCTTCTGGCGAGTCAAGGCTTCACTTTCCCGGCTTCTGCTATACGGCATTCTGGCACAACGCCTTTCAAGAAGGGCAGCGCCGCGGTGCACTCTTAGAACTCCAGCAGCAGACCGCCTCCCGCTGGGTTGCTCTCTGCGTCTTCGAGTACCAGAGCACGCTGACGAGTGCTGACATCGCTCCTAACGTTGACGGACGCAACCCTATCACTGGTGCCCCTGCACCAATGACCTCTACTCCAGACGACATCCGCGCTGCGATTGCAGGGGCTCGAGCCTTGGGGATGCGGGTGATGCTCAAACCTCATGTGGACGTCTACACCGGAGAGTGGCGGGGACTCATCCAGCCAAGCCCAGCCTGGTTCCGGGCGTATACAGCGATGCTACTCCGGTATGCCCGTCTCGCTGAGGAGACGGGTGTGGAGATGCTCTGTATCGGAACAGAGCTCGTGACAGCCACGCAGCCGCAGTTTACACCATTTTGGCGACGCCTGATAGATACGCTCCGGAAAGTCTACAGCGGTCGGCTGCTCTACGCTGCCAATTGGGAGGGGACGCCTGAGCTTCCGGGACCGGAGTACTTCCGCGTCGGCTTCTGGGATGAGCTGGACTACATCGGGATCAACTTCTACCCGCCACTGACCCAGTCACCTGATGAGCCACCTCCACCACTGGAGCAGGCAGTAGAACAATGGCAGCTCCATCGCCAGCGCTTGGCGAGATTAGCGGCTCAGACCGGCAAGAGGGTTATCTTGACGGAGGTCGGTTGCCAGTCTGTTAAGGGTGGATTGGCGGCTCCGTGGGATTACCAGCGAGGGGCGAGACCCGATGCCGTACCGGATTACGCTGCCCAAGAGCTTTACTACCGTGCCGTCGCGGCACTGTTCTCCACGGCCCCGTGGTGTGTTGGGGTCTTCTGGTGGGCATGGGACAGTATCCCGTCGAGGTACGAAGCGACCGACTATACACCACGCGCCAAGCCTGCGGCAGCTGTCGTCCGCGAGTGGTACCAGCGTTCAGCGGTACCATAAAGCGGTGGTGTCACTTGTAGAGCTCGCGGGACCGCGTCTTATCGTTTCCGTTTTGTTGCACTCAGCAAGGTCCGATAGGAGACTCGGCGGGCTGTCCAATGATGCCTGGGACTGGCAGTCCATCTGAAAGGAGCATCAGGCGGCATCCTTCGGGAGATTGCTGGGCCAGCCAGCGCGAGAGGGCATCAAGACGTGCGATATCCAGCCACGTGGGCTGCGATGGGCACTGGAGGCATTCCGAAAGAAAGGCCTGAATTGCCACCTTGTCGCTGGGAGACTGGATAACGCGGTGCCCTCGGAAGCTCCCTCGAACGAAGCAAGTCAGCTCCCATCCATTTCCCGTAGCCGGCACGAAGAGGAGGAAACTGCAGGCCTGGAGCCAGAGCGGGAGAGAGCTACGACCCCAGCGGTGGAGAAAGCGCCATAGTGGCCGTAGGGCTGCCGCTTGTTCGAAGGCCCACTGGTCGGCATACCGCTGCATTCCGGAGAAGACGGCCTGAGCCCAAGAGGGGATCCCGTAGAGCGCGTCTTGCAATAGGCGCTGAGCTTGCTGGCGATAAGCCGGTTCAGAGGTCATGCCGTTGCACGGCGCTGAGCAGGTGCCGAGTTCTGCATAGAAGCATGCGGGTTCGTTAGGTGCATTCTGTAGCGGGTCGGTGCAGGGCCGGAGTCGGTACTGACGCTGGAGGAACTGCAGTAGGTGAGCAGCTAGCAAGCGACTAGGGAGAGGGCCTATCAAAGGGTCGTCGGTAGCAGTCACTTCCATCTCTACGAGCAGCCGAGGGAAGCGGTCCGAGAGGGTAAGTCGGACGAAGGCGTACGTCTCCAGCTCCTTGCCAACGGAGTTGGCAGGTGGTTGTTCTCGCCAAATCCGCTCTACTTCCCGCAGCAGTGCCGAGAGTTCGGTCGGTGTCTCCTCCCAGCGGACCGCCCAGATGCGGCGTCCAGAGAGGCGATTCCAAAGTCCATCGTCACTGCAAAAGTGGGAAGTCGTAGAAGCTGTAGACTCCGGGGGCTTCGGGTACCTCGTTCAGTTGCCGTCGGAGGTGCTGTGGGATGTAGAGATGACGGTGTGGGGCATGCTGGAGTCGTAGAAGCTCTGCCGGTGAGTTGTACCCTTGTGAGGCTGCGAGGCGCAGGAGGTGGAGTAGGATCTGGGCCGTCGCCTCTGCGTCCGGCTCCGCACGATGTCGCCTTGGGATGCGGAGGTTGAAGTGTGCGATGAGCCCATCCAGACCTAAGCGGCGAACTGTCGGGGGAAGAAGTCTGCGGGCCAGACGATACGTGCATAGCCGAGCTACCTCTTCTAAGCCACCGTACCCCAGGCGCTGGAAGGTACTCTGCAGGAACTTCCAGTCGAAGGCAGCATTGTGGGCGACGAAGATAGTGTCCGGTGCTGCAAGGAGCCTGAGAACGTGCCGGAAGACGTCGCTCTCTTCTGGGGCATTCGCGAGCATGCCATTCGTGATGCCCGTTAGAGCCGAGATACTCGGCGGGACCGGCTGGTGCGGATTGACAAGGGAGACGAAGCGCTCTGTGATGGTACCCTCCTCCACCACGAGGCAAGCAATTTCCATGATACGGTGGTGGGATGGGTTAGAGCCGGTCGTCTCAACATCCACAACGACATAGCGAGCATCCCAAAGGCTGGTTGCTGCCATTCTACGCCTCAGCGGAGCGACTCGCTCCCGATGGCGTCAGCAGCCCAGAGTAGCTTGCGGCGTAGGAGATCGAAGTAAGAGCTCTCGGCATGCTTGACGAGCTTGAGTACATGCGGAGCGAGTCGAACAGTGACGACCTCGCCAGCTCTAAGGGGCTCTTGGCACTGCCCGTCGGGGACCAAAACAGCACCGTCGTTCGAGAGCACCTCGACGCGAATGTGGCAGTCGTCGGGGATTACTAGCGAGCGGAGTGTCAGCGTGTGTGGACAGATTGGGGTCAGGCACAGAACCCGGGCGTTCGGTGCGATGATTGGGCCGCCACAGGAGAGGGAGTATGCCGTCGAACCTGTGGGAGTAGTAACGATAAGCCCATCGGCGCGGTAGTCAGCAATGTGGTGCTCGTTGATGAAGGCCCGTAGTTGCACCATGCGTGGGGAGGCATGCTTTTCGACCACGATGTCATTGAGGGCGTACCAGCGCTGACCGTGGGCTTCGGCTTCTAGGACCGTGCGGTGGACAATCCGGTAGTCCCCGTGGAGTAAGGCTTCCAGAGCGGCATCGAGTTCGTCGACGCTGAACTCCGCCAGGAAGCCCAGCTTGCCTACATTGACCCCCATGAGAGGCACGCCGCTGAGCAGGAAGCGTTGGGCTGCTGTTAGCATCGTGCCGTCACCACCGAAAGTCACGATGGTGTCGGCTATGTCGCCGAGATGCTCTAGCGGATGGACGAGAGCCTGCACGATGGTCTCGCGAGCAAAGTGGTGGACCACTTCCGTAGGGAGGCATACCTCAGCTCCAAGCTCTATGAGTCTCTGGGCGCTGTACTCTGCCCACCGGACAGCTTCAGGGTTCTGGAGATTGGGAAAGAGGCCAATACGCTGCTTCATGGCATGCGGCAACAGACATTCGGTGCAGTTACCGTCACCGTTGATGCGCTTTGCTGAGTGGCGGGAGTCTCGAAGGGGCGCAAGAAGCACTCCATGCGATGTTTAGCGCAGGACTACAAAGGCCTTGCGCTGCCAGAGCGTCCCGGAGCGCAAGGTGAGCCAGTATGTTCCTGAGGCAAGCGAGGGCAAGTGGAGGATACGCCATGTTCCATCAGATTGCCCATGCCAGAGCGTGCGGACATCCCCTGTCGGAGTGACCAGCTCTAAAGCGGCAGGAGCAAGTGTTGGGGGTAGCCAGAACTCTACCGCTGCATCGTCCCGAACCGGCTGCGGTCCAAAGAGGTGGAGGATGGGAAGCTCGACAATGCTTGGAGGCAATACGCGGGTGCCAGTGGTGTCCTCAGTCGTATCGGGCGGCGGTTCCGGTCTCCGCCAAACCTGCTCGATTACAAACCATGGCGTCCGCTGCAACGGCAAACTCTGGTCTATAGTGAGGCTGACACGACCGTTCGGCAGTCGTACAGGCTCCAAGGGACCGAAGGCGAGCCGGCCGGTCGAGTCAAGACCGTAGACGCGGATTGTATCTGCGCTGCTGCGCCACGACAAGCGCACTCGCATCCCCTCTAAGAGCACAGGCGCTTTCCCCCATCCCTGCCAGATTGAAACATTCCCCTCCCAGATAGCGCTATCGTTGCAGGCTCTAGTGCTGAGCGTCAACAGCGACCAGCGTGCGCTGTCCAAGCGAGCGGTGTCCAAAGAGAGCCAGCTTATGGTCCCAGTGTAACCACTATCGAGCCGCTCTACACGGATGTCGCCGAATTGCAAGATGCCGCGTAGGCGACCTGTAGCAGCGATGTAGCGAGGAGTGGAGACAGTGAAGAGGGTATCGCGAGCGTTCCAGAGTAGCTCCTCGGTGTCAGAGAGCAGGTTGCTGACGTCGATGGGGGACTGAGTGAGCTCTGGGATGTAACGGTGGGGGAGCATTGTCTGCTGCTGTGCCGAGAGGCTGTCGAAGACAACACGGCGGAAGAGGGCAATGCGGTGGTCGGTGCTGTACTGGAGCCAGAACTGGCTCTGCTGCCAGTGTGGGTGTAGTAGGGCATGTCGGGTCTGATTGAGCCAAATGGTCTCGCGAGCCGGGGAGATGAGGCCCGCTCGGTATGCAGCGGAGGCGGAGGGGACGAGGCACATCACAGCGCTGTTTGCCCAGAGGTCATAGTGCCTGTTCTGCGCAATCATTGGGAGGCTGTAGCTGTCGACGGCATCAGCTCCATAGAGGAAGAAGACGGCATCCCAACCGTGGTACGCCGCATAGGCAGGGATGAGGGTCACCATTTCGCCCATGTGGGCCGAGGGGAAGGGCATGATGTAGAAGGCCAGCGTGGGCTTGTTGCGAACGGCTGCATGGGCCAGTTCAGCGATAGTCCCGCCGTAGAGGTGGCCTAGCATCGGCGTGTTGGCGATGAACCAGCTCCCTTGGGGCTGGGAGCGGTTACGCCGATAGTCCCAGCCAGCTAGCTCTGCGGTGGCGTCCATCCGCTGCATGCTCCAGAGGTCGTTCAGCCGGCTCAGTAGGGTCCCACCGATGATGATGCCACGGTACTTGAGCGTATCCCGTAGGAGGCGGTACATGCTCTCGTAGTACTCCCGCTGCAGCTCGGTGTAGAACTCTACATTATCGCGCATGCGTGGGAGGGATGTCCCGACCAAGTCGTTGTAGAGCGAGCGGGCAATCGAGAAGTTGAGGAGCGATTCGCCAGTCCGTAGTGGGACTTCGTTGAGCATCCGTAGTTGGACAGCATCCAGGAAGACGTCGCCTGTGTCCTGCCCAAAGTAGAAGAGGAGTCGAGCTGCGGCAGCCGAGTCACTGGCGCGGAAACGGAAGCGGTACTCCTGCCAGGTTGCTGTTAGCGCTGTATCGATGGATAGCCCCAGGCCTTGGTATGGGAACTCTCCGTTGTAGACCAGGAAGCGGATTCGCCGAGGCGCATGGGAGGCTCGTGCCCAGAAGCTCAGCTCGTAGAGCCTTCCGAAGACCGTCCGCGTCCCTGTGTACAAGTAGACGGAGCCAGGCGAGCCATCCGTTCGTGCAATCCGGACCAAGGCAGCGTAGCGTCCCTCGCGCTTGTCAAGCTCTGAAGGGCGGTAGAGGGCTTGCGCAACTGCCCCATTGAATCCGAAGACCCACGACGGATTGAACTCGTCCTCAAAGCCACCATCTCGGATGCCATTCTGCGTGTCTGCTGGTGGGGTGAACCAGGCACTACGGACCGCGGCGTCGCTGCCGTACTTGCGGCGCAGGAATAGGTTGAACAACGTGTCCAGCTGTCGGCTGTGGTGCTCAGAGATGAAGGTGCTGGCCGGGCGGTGGAGGTAGTTGATGGTCCAGTAGTAGAAGAGCGAGTTCTCGTCGCTGAGCAGAACCCAGGCGATGGCCGGTTCGTCTTTGTACGCGCGTCCAGTATATGGGTTGACGTGCTCCATGAACATGCGCACAATCTGTCGGTAGCGCCGCTGGAACGCTGGGTCGATGTAGAGCACGGCTTTCCCGCCCCACGGAATGGAGTCCCATCGCGCAACTCCGTCTTCTCGGCGTGGCGTCCAGAGGGAGTGGAGCATCAGGAGGATGCGGAAGCCTTGGCGTTTGAGTTGGGCGATGAACCAGTCCAAGCGCCGCATCTGTTGCGAGTCTAGAGCAGAAGAGGTTGTGCCGGGCCGTAGAATGCTGGCAGCATTCCACGTTGAGATGTCTATGCCCCGCAGGGCGACCGCGTTGAACCCGAGAGCGCGGAGCCGCGAGGCCACCCGGATGGCCGTGGCGCTATCGGGAAAACAGGCCGTTAGGTTGAGCACCGCTCCGACGAAGCGGATTGGGTTGCCTCGAGAGTCTACGAAGTCACCGTCCCGCACCTGCAGCCAGCCGGTGTCAGAGGACATCGAGAACTGCGGTAATGAGAGCCAGCGAGTCTCTATGGTCTCCCAGTAAGCTGGCTGGAAGGGATACGGATTCAGCAGTGGCTGCGCTTCTACTGCTATCGGTGCAAAAAGTAGCAATGCGCAACGGCGCATCCTACTACCTCCAGGCTATGGGTCGAGCCAAAATTACAGCTTGACTATGGACAGCCATGCCGGCCCATGGCTTGGTGGGTGAGAGCCTATGGTAACTTTGTCTGCGAGTCTGTTGAGGCGAGTAGCAAGCCGTGAGAGCATGAGGGGAGAAGGATCCGAACCCACGACGGTCGTGTATGGCTCTGTGCGATGGTGGCTTGGAGCAGTGTTCGGGGTCGCCGGCTTTGCTGGCATGCTGGTGATTCCTCCGTTAGCACCAATTCTGCAAGTGCTGGCAGAAATGGGGGTTCCTTCAGAGTCTGCTGCCGTCGCTGCCTTGAGCATCCAGCGCACTCTAGGGCTGGTGTGGTGGATGCTTTGGTGGTGGGTTGGAGAGGTCGTGCCGCTGCCCGTCACGGCGCTGCTGCCAGCTCTCGTGGGGCCCCTGTTAGGATTGGTGCAGCTCCAGGACGGGCGGGTTCAGTCGGTTCCTGTGCGAACATTCCTACAGGGGTATGCGGATCCCATCGTGCTCTTGTTCTTGGGTACCTTCGTGCTGGCGGAGGCTCTGCGGGAGTATGGAATTGACCGGCGCTGGGCACTGTGGCTGTTGAGGCGTCCGTGGGTAGTGCGTTCCCCGCGCCGGCTGCTGTTTGCTGTGATGGTAGGGAGCGCGGCAGTCTCCATGTGGATGAACAACACCGCTACAGCAGCTATGTTCATGCCGGTAGCCGTCGGGATTATGCTTCACCTGCGGTCGAGACGAGAGCAGGACGCTGCGAGGCTTGGACTGGCACTGACGCTCGGCGTAGCCTGGGCTGCGTCCATTGGCGGGATGATGACTATCGTGGGAACGGCCCCCAACGGGATTGCTGTCGGAGTCCTCCGGCAGTACGGCGTAGAGGTAGGGTTTCTGGAGTGGATGCGGTACGGGCTACCGGCAGGGGCCATCCTTCTCTTGCTGGCCTGGATGGTGCTCTCAGCTTCTATGCGTCACTCCCAGAAGTCGTCACAGAATGCCTGGGGACAGCTTGAGCAGGATGTAGGGCGTGCGGCCCCAATCGGGAAGGGAGCTCGTCGAGTGTTGGCGGTCTTTGCAACAGTCGTTGCGCTATGGTTGTGTGTCCCGCTGCTGAGTGGATGGCTCCCGGGATTGAAGGGTGTTGACGTCTGGAGCATAGCGCTGCTTGGTGCGGCAGCCCTGTTCCTCCTCCCTTCGGGTGAACGCTCAGGAAGCCTTCTGGAGTGGGGTGCAGTGCAGAGGATTGACTGGGGGACTCTACTCCTCTTCGGTGGCGGGTTAAGCCTCTCAGGATTGCTGGTTGCAACGGGAACTGCTGCCGTGCTCACGCACCTTCTGGCACGGGCTCTCTCAGGGGTACCACCGGTTGTCGTCCTAGGGCTTCTCCTGTTGGCAGCAAACCTCGCCACTGAGCTGATGTCCAACACGGCGTTGGCAGCGCTCTTGCTGCCACTCGTGGTTCCCTTGCTGAGTACTCTTGGTGTACCCGTGGAGCCAGCAACCGTAGTACTGGCGATGGTCACCTCCTGTGCCTTCATGTTGCCGGTCGCTACCCCACCCAACGCGATTGCATACGCTACGCAATTAGTCCCGCTTCCGCAGATGGTACGCCGAGGGATTGCAATGAACATTGTCTCGACGCTCGTTCTTGCGGCCCTAGCATGGCTGCTGTGAGAAGGAGCCTCGTTCTACCTCAAGCGCAGGTGTATAGGACTCATCGTGCTTCAGAGATTTCGTAGCTGTAGAGGCTTACCGGGGCTGCGTGCGGGTGAGGGTGGTGAGCAGCTCTGCCAGTCGTTGGGCAGCAGTTCTGCGCTCGTATTTGCGGATCGCATCCCAGCGTGGGGTGAAGGCTGGGGGACCGCTGTGTTTCCATGCCGAGTAGACCCGT
Organism: Candidatus Kapaibacterium sp.; assembly: GCA_025059875.1. Classification (NCBI taxonomy): domain Bacteria; kingdom Pseudomonadati; phylum Bacteroidota; class Eximiradiia; order Eximiradiales; family Kapaibacteriaceae (SeqCode); genus Kapaibacterium (SeqCode); species Kapaibacterium sp. (SeqCode). Next base: position 157,960 of record JANXCT010000003.1, on the reverse strand, counting down.
TCCACGATGTCGGCGCAGCGCTCCGCTTCATGTCGGTCAGCAACGGCTCCGGTGCCGGTCTCTTGGAGTAGGCGTTCTACAGCGCTGTTGTGCGGAGCAATCGCCAAGATGGGCTTCCCAGAGCCGAGATACTCGAAGACTTTGCCTGGGACGATTCGATGGCTGTCTTCCGCCTCGTCTACCACTAACAGCAGGAGGTCAGAGCTAACGACATACTGCAGGCTCTCTCGGTGAGCGACGTAGGAGACAAGCTCTACGGCAGCGGAAAAAGGAGATTGGCGGAGGGTATCCAGGACTTCCTCCCCACAGCGGCCAACGATCTGGAGACGGACATCTTTGGGGGAGAGCACGCTACGCTGGAAGAGAAGCTCCAGTGCTTGGAGGAGCGTCTTGGGATTGCGGCGCCCGTAGAGGGAGCCGGTGTAGGTGATGGTGAATCGGCTGTTGCGCTCCCGCGGTGGTGGGGGGTAGTCGGCAGGATCGAAGCCGTTCGGGATGTGGGTGAACTTTTCTCGAGGCAGGTGAGGGTACTTCTGGAGCGCATCTTCAGCGATCCCTTCCCAAGCGCACTCCACGAGATCGGCCTCGGTGAAGACACTCAGCTCAAGGCGTCGGTCAATGCGGGCGGGGAGCCACCATCGGTGGGGGGTTGTCAGAAAGCCCGTCCAGGGGTCACGGAAGCCGGCTATCCACGGGAGGCCGCTCCAGCGTTTGAGCTGGCGGGCAATGAGGGAACATGTGTACGGAGGCGATGAGCTATAGAGGGCACGAATTCCGAACTGGCGAATCAGGCGCTTGCCAGCAGGAACGGCTGTTAGGAGCCAGCCGACGCGAGCGTCCGGGATGAAGAAGGTCGCTCGAATCCATTCGGAGAGCCGCTCAGACAGTTTGGCGTTCCGTCTAGAGGTGGTCAGGACGTGGATGTCGATAGGCGTTTGCCGTCGAGTCAAGCGGCGATAGAGGCTGTAGGGTTCCAGGATTCGCGTGCGCTCTACGTGGATGCTTGGGGGTACCTCCTCCAAGAGGCTGGGGTCGCGAGCAGGGAATTCGCCATCGCGAACGGTTAGGACCACAGGCTCCCACCCGAATTCCGGAAGATACCTGACGTACTTGAGGACGCGTTGGACGCCTGGACCGCCGGAGGGCGGGAAATAGTAGGCGATTACTAGGACCCGGTGCCGCTCCATTGCAGTAGGTAGCCGGCCTCCATGCAGAAGTACTGGGCTAGGCTCGGGATGCGACGAGCCAGTGGTGTGATCCGAGGCGTAGGTAGGAAGCGGCCGAATCGATACCGGAAGACCGGCCGCAGTAGGTAGTGTTCTTCTGCAACGATCCGATAGCCAGCACTTTTGGCAATCTGCAGCATTGTGGGTAGCGAGAGCCGGATGCGGCGGAGACGGTGGACCTCGCTTCGATCGGGCTCCTGCCCGGAGGCGATTAAGTGCTCGAAGAGACTGTCGGGCAGTAGGTGGATGTACGGCAGTTTGCCCCAAAAGGTCTTCAGCAAGTGTTGGTGGCCGCCGTATGGGGAGGGGTACGGCGGGAAGGTGATGAAGACGAAGCCTCCGGCTCGGAGGAGGGTACGGAGGCGACGAAGCGCTTCTGCAGGGTCCTCCAGGTGCTCGAGGACGTCGCGGAGGAGGATGAGCTCGTATTGGCCCTGCCACCGTTCAGGGATGGGGTCTTGTAGGACGTCGTGGAGGCTCAGCTCCACCTCTATGTTGGCTCGGTCAGCAATGAGGCGAGCAGCATGGAGGCGGGAGGCGGCGATATCCGTTCCCAAGGCTGCCTTCGCCCCTGCAAGCACGAATGCCATAAGGACGCCTGCTTCGGCGCAGCCGATCTCAGCGACGGTAGTTCCAGGCTTGAAGACGCCCCACGCGCGAAGCTGCGGGACTAGTACCTCGTGCCCTAAGCGGAACTGATAGGCCCAATAGTACTTGTTGGCAGCATCAATATCGTCGGCCTGCTGGACGACGGTACAGAGTTCCTCTGCGGAGGTCATGACTGCTTGCGGCGCTTGGTCGCTCGTGGGGCTTCAGCCGGTGCCTTTCGGGCTCGCGCTGCTTTAAGACTACTCTGTTTGGGAAGGGTGGGCGGAGGGGTCAGGGAGGATGCCCATCGGTAGTGGGTTGGTACCTGTCGTCCCTGGAGGGCCAGCTCGACAAGGAACTCCGCAGTATTCTGCACAATCCACGCGAAGTTCTCTTCCTGCACCGAGTATCGCTCCGCATCCGGTGCAGGATTGAGGAAATCAATCGCGTATGGAATGCCGTTGCGGATAGCGAACTCCACAGTGTTGATGTCGTACCCAAGCGCTCGGCAGAGGCGGAGTGCCAGCTCCCGGAGTTCTGCTTCCTGCTCCGGAGATGGCCGGTAAGGAGCCACATACCGGAGGTGATGGGGGTGGTGCGGTGCGTACGGCATGACCCGTACCCGGTCTCCGATGACATAGCAGCGATAGTATTCCTCGTACTCGATCGCCTCTTGCAGGACCATGACGGTGTCGCCTGTCTGATCGTAAGCAGCGAAGAACTCCTGAGGATCATGGACCTTGTAGACCTGCCGCCAGCCACCGCCGAGGTGGGGCTTTAAGTAGGCAGGGAAGCCGACGTACTCGAAGAGCTCGTCCCAGTTGAGCGGGTAGATGAGGTTTCGCATGGATTCCGAAGTAGTCCGCGGTGGGTGTTGCTTGGTCGGGAAGGTGACCGTTCGGGGAACAAGGATACCCAGCTTCGTGGCGAGCGCATAGCCAAAGAACTTGTCATCGGCACTCCACCAGAAGGGGTCGTTCACGACTCGAGTGCCATGGAGGGCTGCAACCTTGAGGACAGAGCGGTAGAAGGGAATGTCGTGGGAGATGCGGTCTAAGATGACATCGTAGCGTAGGATCTGGTCCATGCGGACGCCCCCGAGCTTGACGAACTCTGCCGATACTCCCTCCACCCCTAAGCTGTTGATCGCTTCCACCAGTGCTGGAGGGAAGCTCTGCTCCATGCCAAACAAAATCCCGATGACACGCATGTGACAAGCCTCTCTGCTGTTGGACTGGCTTCAGAAGTTGACGGCCTCGTCATAGGCTACGGCGGCAGCTTCCATGATTGCTTCGCTAAGTGTCGGGTGGGCATGGACGGTCCGGAAGATGGTCCGTGCCGTCCCTTCCAGCGTCCGGACAACCCCAAGCTCAGCGATGAGTTCTGTCACGTCGGGTCCAATCATGTGCGCCCCCAAGAGTTCTCCGTAGCGGGCGTCGAAGATGAGCTTCACGAAGCCTCGTGCCTCCCCTATGCTCCAAGCTTTGCCACTGGCAGAGAAGGGGAACTTCCCGATCTTCAGCTCGTATCCTGCTTCACGGGCCTGCTGCTCCGTCATGCCAATGCTAGCAACTTGGGGTTGACAGTATGTGCAGGCTGGGATGTTAGAGTAGTCTACAGGCAACGGATTGTGGCCTGCGATCGCCTCTACGCAGACGATCCCTTCCGCAGAGGCTTTGTGCGCTAACCAGGGCGGGCCGGCAACGTCACCGATTGCGTAGATACCTGGCACATTCGTGCGCAGGTAGGGGTCTACCTTGATGAAGCTGCGCTCTACCTGTACTCCCAACCGTTCCAGCCCCAAGTCCTCCACGTTTCCCTGGACGCCAACGGCGTTGAGCGCCATGTCCGCTGTGAGTGTCTGCTGGCGACCGTCGCTCGTTTCGACAGTAACGACTACCCCTTTCCCCTTCCGCTTGGCGGCAACGACTTTCGTGGAGGTCAGGATTTGGATGCCCTCCTTCTTGAAGTGGCGCTCCAGTTCGCGAGAGACCTCTTCGTCCTCGTTCGGAAGGATGCGTGGCAGAAGCTCTATGAGGGTGACCTTTGTGCCGAAGGCGTTGTAGAAGTAGGCGAACTCTACACCGATGGCGCCTGCACCGATGATGATGAGCGACTCCGGAGGCTCTTGGAGTACCATCGCCTCAGTGCTGGTGAGGATACGCTCCCGGTCTACTTCTATGCCTGGGAGCATGCGAGGGCGTGCGCCAGTGGCCACGATGATGTGACGGCATTCAATCCGGTCAGTTACTGTGCCGCCTTCGTCTCGGACCTCTACCTGCCCTACGTCAGCTATGGTGGCTGTTCCGCGGAGGTGCTGGACGCCGTACTTGCGGAACAGATAAGCGATCCCGTTCGACATGCGTTCAGCAACTTGTCGGCTACGCTCGATGATTCGTGAGAAGTCGAACTTCGGAGTGTCGATGCTGAAGCCGAACTCTGCTGCTCGCCGTAGGAAGTGCATCTGCTCAGCGCTCCGGAGGAGGGCCTTCGTGGGGATGCAGCCCCAATTCAGGCAGATTCCGCCGAGCCGATCCCGTTCAACGCAGATGGTCCGGAGTCGTAGCTGCGCAGCCCGGATTGCGGCTACATAGCCGCCCGGTCCAGCTCCAATCACGACGACATCACACTGATGGCGGTTCATGCAGGCATGCGGTGCTCTGTTGTGACTTGCTTGCAACGGCAAAATTAGGGAGGGGCTTTGCGAGCAAGCGTGTTCCAGAGTCCGAAGCACCAATTTCCCCAAGGGTTTGGCGTCTTTCTGCCTGCCGGAGTTGGTGATGGTGCGGAAGAATGAGCAGTGAACTGCAGCGTTTGGAGCGCTTGGCTGAAGCTATCGCGAAGCTGCGTGAACAGATTGCGCGGGTCATCGTTGGCCAGCAGGAGATCATCGAGCAGCTCCTCATTGCCCTCTTTGCCCGTGGGCACTGCCTCATCATTGGGGTCCCAGGGCTGGCAAAGACGCTTCTAGTACGGACCGTAGCCCAGGCATTGGCGCTGAAGTTCAGTCGTATCCAGTTCACCCCTGACCTCATGCCCAGTGACATTGTGGGGACGGAGGTCCTGGAGGAGAATCTGGCTACAGGTGAGAAGCGCTTCCGCTTCGTCCGCGGTCCTATCTTTGCCAACGTCGTCCTGGCAGATGAGATCAACCGCACACCTCCCAAGACCCAGTCAGCCCTGTTAGAAGCAATGCAGGAGTACAGCGTCACAGCCGCTGGTGTTACCTACCGCCTGGAGGAGCCCTTCTTCGTGTTGGCCACGCAGAATCCCATCGAGCAGGAAGGAACCTATCCGCTACCGGAAGCGCAGCTTGACCGCTTCATGTTCAACCTCTGGATTGACTACCCTAGCTTCGAGGAGGAGGTAGAGATTGTGCAGCGCACCACTGCCGACATCGAACCGCAGGTGGAGACTGTTTTGACAGCCTCCGAGATTGTGGAGTACCAGCATCTCATCCGCCGTATTCCGGTGGCTGACCACGTCGTGGAGTACGCTGTTCGGCTGGTTCGGGCGAGCCGGCCCCAGAACGGGGCGCTACCTGTGGTTCGGGAATACTTGCGATATGGCGCAGGCCCTCGGGCTTCGCAGTACCTCATCCTTGGCGCCAAGGCACGGGCTGCGCTCTACGGCCGTTTTACCCCATCCGTGGAGGATGTCCGGGCAGTAGCGCTGCCGGTTCTACGGCATCGCATGGTGCTGAACTTTGCTGCTGAGGCCGACAACATCACCCCGGTGATGTTGGTCCAACGCCTTTTAGAGGCGGTCGGATGAGCCTTGTGGCGATTGTAGGGCGGCCAAACGTTGGGAAGTCTACTCTCTTCAATCGGCTCATCCGAGAGCGGCGGGCGATTGTGGAGGCGACCCCTGGGGTTACGCGGGACCGGCTCTATGCGCCTGCAGAGTGGGCTGGCAGGCATTTCACGGTCATCGATACTGGCGGTTGGATCCCCGAGAGCGATGATCTTATTGCCCAGGCCGTGCGGGAGCAGACGGCACTAGCCATCGAAGAGGCCGATGCAATTGTCTTCGTCGTAGACGCCCGTGAGGGGATGACCCCGATTGACCAAGAGCTGGCGGCTCTTCTGAGGGCGGCTCAGAAGCCTGTCTTCATTGCCGTCAACAAGTGCGATACGGCCGAGTGGGATGCGATGGCAGCAGAGTTCTACCAACTCGGCCTTGGGAATCCTTACCCCATCGCAGCAGCTAGCGGACGCAGTCTGGGGGAGCTCTTGGACGCTCTCGTCGCTGCCCTGCCGGAGGGGAGTCCTGCAGAGCCTGACATTCGCGTAAAGTTGGCCATCCTTGGGCGTCCTAACGTTGGTAAGTCGAGCCTCGTCAACGCGCTGTTGGGACGCCAGCAGGTCATCGTTACACCAATTCCGGGCACGACGCGTGATGCGGTCGACACCGTCGTCCGCTACAACGGTGAAGAATTCCTCCTCATCGATACGGCCGGGCTGCGCCGACGGAGTCGTATCCAGGAGAACGTGGAGCTTTACAGTGTTGTGCGCACTCTTCGGGCCCTAGAGCGCTGCGACGTGGCGGCTGTCGTTGTGGACGCGTATGAGGGGCTGCGCGAACAGGACAAACGGATCGTCGCGGATGTCGTGGAGGCCCGCAAAGGGGTCTTCCTGGTCTTCAACAAGTGGGACTTGGTAGAAAAGGACGCCAAGACGGCCGACTGGTACGTGGAGCGAGTACGTGAGGAGCTTCCCGGGCTGCTGTATATCCCTGTGCTGTTCGTCTCAGCGCTCACTCGGCAGCGGGTGACGAAAATTCTAGAGCTTGCCAAGCGGATCAGCGAGCGCCGTCGGCAGCGAATCTCGACTTCGCAGCTCAACCGTACACTTCTCCCAGTCATCGAGCGAACACCTCCGCCAGCAGTGCAGGGGAAAGAGATCCGCATCAACTACGTCACACAGGTGCGTACGGAGCCGCCGGTGTTCGTGTTCTTCTGCAATCACCCCGACCTCATCCCCGACTCATACAAGCGCTTCCTGGAAGGGACCCTGCGAGAGCACTTCGATTTTGAGGGGGTGCCTATCTCCTTCCTCTTCCGGCGCAAGAATGTTCCGTATACCCTACAGGCGTAGCCGGTTGTAGCGGGGGCTGCTGTCTACCGAGCGGTGTTGACCTGGAGCCCCACGGTGATCGCTCTGGGCATACCTAGCTCTGCAAAGAGTGGACGGCCTCGACTGTCACGATCGGGATTGACGTAGACGGAGCCTACGTACCGCCGGTTCGCCAAGTTTCGCAGCTCTGCCCAAGGGCTCACGGCAATTCCAGCGATCGACCAGGAGCGCTCCGAGCGAATGCTAACATTCCAGAGTGCGTAGTCCGGGACCCGGACCTCGTTGGCATCGTCGGCATACATCGGGCCGACGTAGCTCAGCTCTACTCCAAGCCGAATGGGAAGCCAGGGTAGGGTGTACTCTGCATGGAATCCGCCTTGAACCGCAGGGACGCCGGCGATGCGGTTGTTGCTGAAATCTACCTGGCGTTGGATGCCGAAGTACGAGGAGTCAACGACGTAGGACCGGTACCGCATGCTCGCTAAGGTGGCTACTGCTTGGAGCGTTAGCCCACCGCGGAGACCGAGCGTTACTTGTACTTCCACCCCCATGCGTTGGCTGCGGGCGGCATTCACGTAGAAGCGTCCACCGCCGTAGGGTACGATCTCGTTGCGGCTGTCAATCCAGTAGAGTGCGAAGTCGGCACGTATGTCCTGGAGAAAGCTCTGCTGGGCGGGACGGAACATGTGCCGGCTCCCTACTTCCACAGTCCAGGACCGCATCGGCTTCAAGTCTGGATTGATGCCCCGAGAAGCCGCCGTTGGGGGAGGGTCTACTTCGTTGTAAGCAGGAACTTCCCAGCCGGAGCTGACATGGGCGTAGACACTGTGATGCTCGGAGAGGCGATATCCTATGCCTCCACTGGGTAGGATGGCGCGGAAGAGCTTGTAGTCCGAGAGTGAGGGGCGGAGGGCGTCAATGAGTCGGTAGGCCAGCCAGTCGCTTCGAAGACCTAGCCAGAACTGCCAGGGGCCCAATAGGAAGAGGGCACGGGCGAAGGTGCCGGCGTTGAGAGCAGCCTCTCGCTTGTTCTGCCGTAGGACACTGTCACGTCCCCCATCGGCAGTGAGCTTGTAGAAGAGTGCCGGCCCATCTTGGAGTGCTACATCTCCGCCTATGGTCAAAAGGAGTGTTGCCGTCGGGGATAAGTGCCACGTGGGGTGATAGAGGAGACTACCGCCAGTCATGACACGGGAGAACTCGCGGTAGGTCCCTCGCTCAGAGCGGGTTAAGAACTTCGGCTGGACGAAGGTGCTGAGCTGTAATCGCTGGCTTGGGGTAGGGGAGTGGCTGAGGGTTACGGTAAGGTGGGCAATCAGGTTTTCACGCCGTGCCCGTTGCTCGAGATACACCGCGTTGGCTGCTTCTGGGTCCTGGAGGAACTCTTCCCAGCTCAGTGGGCCAGGGATATTGAAGCGGTTAGCGGTGAAGGAGGCTGTGAGCTCTATTAGAGTCCTGGCCTGTAGCTCTGAAGCTACTGACAAGCCAGCCCACCAGCGCTGTGCTTGGGCATGGCGGCGCCATCCGCTGGAGGCAGAGTGAGCCACGGTGCCGCTGATAGTGCTCGTAGCCGAGTGGGAGACGAACTGGGCGGTGACCTTTCGGAACCCAAAGCTTCCGGCGCTTGCAGAGAGTGTCAATGGTGGCGCTGTGAGTAGCGGGATGGTCCGAAAGGCAATGACACCTCCGCTCGCGTTGCCCCACAAGAGGGTACTGTTGGACCGGAGGATGTCCACTTCCGCAATCACTGTAGGCTCCAGTAGGTCCAATGCCGTGCGCCCATCGGGCTCTGTCAGGGGCACTCCGTCTAAGAGGATGCGAACGCCACGGGTTGTGCCGTTGTTAGAGCGGTCTCCAGCTCCCCGCGCACCGAATCCGCGGACAACGATCCGCAGATCGCCTGTGCCTGCTCGGTCTTGGACGAAGAGCCCAGGAATCCGTCTCAGAGCTTCCTCAACGCCGTAGCTACGCCGTGAGTCCCAGTCCTCCGCCGTACGGTAGGTCTGTGCGTAGGGTGCAACCAGGGGTAGTTGGGTGGTCCGCAAGGCGGTGACTGTCGTGGGGGGAAATACATACGTTGTGTCAGCAGCAGTAGCTGCTAAGCTGACTGCTACGATTGGTCCTACTGTGCTGAGCCTCATTCGGACAGCCTGGCTTGTCGGTCGTGCAAAAATAAACATGGAGGATGGCTTGAGCCTCTCTAGAGGGCATCCGGACATGGGTGAGCAGCATCATGCGTAGGAAAGTCACGGTCCGTATAAGTTTGTGCGTGTGGACATCCATTGGGGGATCAAAAATGGCGTACGAGCAGTGGCGGTCACCGGTGGCAACCTGGTGGGACAACCTCCGCCGGTACCGATGGCACCTCGGTTCCGTGGCGTGGATCCTGCATCGCATTACAGGTCTCGCGCTCCTAGGGTATCTCTTCGTGCATATCTGGACACTTCGGGCTCTCGTCGAGGGAGAAGCAGCCTTCCAGGCGAAGATGGAGCCGTTCACGACGCCGTTCTTCAAGTTTGCAGAGTGGTTGCTCTTTGCTTTCGTGCTCTTCCATGCGCTCAACGGGATCCGGATCGTGTTGGTGGATTTCTCTGCACAAGGGGCGTATCGTCACAAGTTCTTACTGCGGCTGGTCTACGGCCTTGGGGTAGCGATGATGCTCTTCATGGCCGTGCTCATCTTCTTCGATCCATTCGCAGTCTAACCTGCTTCGGGTGTAGCAATGCGGTCGGGCCGTTGGTCTTCCTACGCCTGGTATTGGCAGCGTATCAGCGGAGTTTTGCTCGTGGTGTTCACGATTGGCCACTACATGACGGTCCACTGGACGGAGGCGGCTGGGCACAGCTTTGCTTCCTCCGTTGAGCGGCTGCAGAACCCGTTGTTCCAGTTCTGGTACTTGGGGTTCGTGGTGTTGGGGTTCTACCACGGTGTTCAGGGGCTCTACAACATTCTGCGAGACTTCAAGCTTCCCCAATGGCTCCTCGCAGGTATTGTCGGGCTGGTTGGTGTGGCAGCCCTCTACTTTGTCTACTTGGGCTTCGACACGGTGCTCAGTGTACACACGTGGAAGCATCTTCCGTAAAGTGTCGGAGTAGCGAGCGAATCCGCCATGCAGGTACACACAGTGGATGTAGTCATCGTCGGCTCAGGAGGAGCAGGACTCCGGGCAGCAGTTGAGATCAAGCCACCGTTTACTTGCGCAGTCCTCAGCAAGGTCCATCCGTTACGTTCCCACACTGGAGCAGCTCAAGGCGGAGTGAGCGCAGCCCTAGCGAACGAGGAAGAGGACTCCTGGGAGTGGCACGCGTACGACACCATCAAAGGCTCTGACTTCCTGGGGGACCAGGACGCCATAGAGTTAATGTGCCAGGATGCTATCCGGGCCATCATAGAACTGGAGCACATGGGAATGCCCTTCTCCCGGCGACCAGACGGTAAGATTGCCCAGCGACGGTTCGGTGGGCACACGAAGCCGGAGAACCCTTCTGATCCGAACTCCAAGCGGGTTCCCGTGCGCCGGGCGTGTCACTCGGCAGACCGCACTGGGCATGCGATGCTCCACACTCTCTACGAGAATGCCCTCAAGAACGGCGTCCGCTTCTTCTCTGAATTCTTCGTCACGGACGTCATCGTCCACAACGGCTCCTGTCGCGGAGTTGTGGCGCTCGACATTCGGTCTGGTGAGCTCCATGTATTCCACGCCAGAGCCGTGCTCTTCGCTACTGGTGGCTACGGTCGAGTGTACCAAGTGACCTCTAATGCTCACGCAGGTACTGGCGATGGGATGGCGATAGTGTATCGTCGAGGCATTCCACTGGAGGACATGGAGTTTGTGCAGTTCCATCCGACGGGCCTCTGGAGGCTTGGGGTGCTCATCTCGGAGGCCGCTCGTGGTGAGGGAGGAATCCTCCGCAACAAGTACGGCGAACCGTTCATGGAGCGGTATGCCCCGACGGTCAAAGACCTGGCCCCCCGGGACTTGATCAGTCGGGCAATCATTACGGAGATTCGAGAAGGGCGAGGCATCGAGGCCCGTGATGGGACCTTCTACATCGGGTTGGATTTGACACACCTACCAGAGCGAGTGTTGCGGGAGAAGTTGCCTGAGATCACTGGCTTTGCTCAAATGTACCTTGGGGTGAACCCCAAGAAGGAATGGATCCCAATTCAGCCAACCGCACATTACGCGATGGGAGGCATTCCGACTGACGTTGACGGGCGGGTGGTCATTGATGATCGGAACACTGTGCTGCGTGGGATGTGGGCGGCGGGCGAAGTTGCCTGTGTATCCGTCCACGGCGCTAATCGGCTGGGTACGAACTCCCTGCTCGATCTGGTCGTCTTCGGACGCCGGGCGGGCAAGAGCATCATGGAGTACCTGCAAGCGGGGGCGCCGTGGGAAGAACTTCCGGCCGATGTGCTGGAGTTCTCCCGGCAGCGGATAGAGCGTCTTCGCTCAAGCTCCAACGGTCACGAGCGCGTCGCGTCCCTGCGGAAGCTTCTGCAGAAGTCGATGATGGAGCACGTTGGTGTCTTCCGCACGGAGCAGGGATTGCAGCAGATGACCAGTATCCTGGCCGATCTGCGTGAACGCTACCAACGGTTGCGGCTTGACGATAGAGGTTCGACCTTCAACACTGAGCTTGTAGAGGCACTGGAGCTTGAGAACCTCCTGGATGTCGCGGAGGCCATCACCTACAGTGCTCTCAACCGTAGGGAGAGCCGTGGAGCCCATGCCCGCGAGGACTATCCTCAGCGGGATGATCAGAACTGGCTCAAGCACACGCTGATTGTCCGCGACGGAGAAGGGACTACCCCCCGGATCTTCTACAAGCCTGTCCGCATCACGCAGTACCAGCCTACCGAGCGGAAGTACTAGTCCAGCGTCGAACGAGGAGAATAGCCCCCACAGCGATAGCTAGCAGGGACATCCACTGAGCCTGCGTCAGCCCCCAGTACGTGGGATTGAGGCGGATGAACTCCACGAGGAACCGCTCCACACCGGCCAACACGAGGTAAAGCCCGAAAAGCCAGCCTTCAGCATGGCGCCGAGAGGTCCGCAGTAGCCATAGCACGGCGAAGATACCCACGGAGGCCAGGAACTCGTAAATCGGCGTGGGGTGGACAGGGATATCCTCGGGGACAGGGCGGCCAGGGAAGAGTTCTTCGTACTTGCGCCGCAGTTCGGGATTAAGGCGTGCTAGCGTGGGGACCGTTCCGTTAGGGTATGTCACGGCCCAAGGAACGTCGGTCGGGATGCCGTAGTCGCCATCGCCAGCTAAATGGCACCCGATGCGTCCAATGCCGTAAGCCAGGATAAGAGCTGGAGCAATGGCATCGGCGATCCGCCACAGAGGTAAGCGTCGTCGCCGTATGTAGATAACGAAACCGAGGGCCGCGACGAGGAAGCCTCCGTGGAACGTCAGCCCTGCGGGACTGAAGATAGCGCCGATAGGATCGACCAGGAATTCCTGTGGGTGCTCAAGCAAGTGAAACAGCTTTGCTCCGGCCAATCCCCCTATGAAGGCGATGAGGAGGAGCGAGGATGCTACATCTTTCGGCTTCGATATCCCACGGCGCCGGAATTCAGCGGCAGAGAGCCAGTATGCCGTCAGGAATGCGATGGCGACCATAGCGCCGAAGCTGTAAACGGTAATCGGGCCAAGCTTGAAGAGGATGGGCAACATCACTCGAGAACCACGAGGTTCTTCAGCATTGCCGCAGTATCGTAGAGGTGCTGCTTTACGGTGAAGGCTGCAGTGTCTGCCCTAAAGGGCGTGGGAGCATGGCTAGCGAGAATCCTCCACATTGCTTCTACCTGGAGCAAACGCTGAACCTGTCCACCGACCCCGGCTTTCCAGAGCTTGCGCAGGAGGTCAGCGATCCGCACAGCGCTCGCTTGTAGCTGGCTGCGAGGTGCCTGCTTAGGAGCGGGATAGTAGCGAATAGTCGTGCGGGTGTTGTTAGAGAAATGCCATCGAGAAGCGATCAGGTCTCCCACCTCCTCGTGGGTGGTTCCCAAGGGTGGATGTTTGGCAGCGTGCTCCTCTTGGCTATTTCGGAGGAGGCGTTCTAGCTCTTGATACTGCGGTAGAGCTGCCTGGATCATGGCCGGTTCACCGATACCGTGGGGGAATACGACGGCGAAGATCTGGTCTGGCAAATAGGCGCAGGCTCGGCATAGCATGTTGACAGTTCGGTAGCGAATGCTGTGCAAGTGAGGCCCTGCCAGGAGGGCTGGAGTTGGTCTACGGCTTCAAGTTGACTCCTGAGCGTCATTCGGGAGAGGGTCCCCCTAGCCACTGAGGATGCCGCCGTGGAGTCCGAGAGGACTAGGGCCTGCTGAAGGGAGGAGGGAACTGGCAGTCCATAAAGGGACGAGCTGACGAGCTTCTGGATTCGTAGACCAATCGCTGGGTCGGCTTCAATGGATCGAGCGATTTCCTGCCAGTTTGCACATTCATCCCTCGACAGCTGGACGAGCTGCTCCGTAACGACAGGTGGTGGTACAAGCCAAGCGGTGCTACGAGCGATGTGGGAGAAGTCTTCCGGGTGCTCCATGGTAGCCCTGGCTAGTTCCACCAGTACTCCGCTTTCACCTCTCGGGTTAGCAAATCTTCTACTGCTTGACGAGGAGGTTTGCCCTGGAAGAGGACGGCATACATCTGGGCAGTAATTGGCATCTCCACTCCAGTACGAAGGCTGAGTTGGTAAGCAGCAAGCGTGGTGGGGATGCCCTCAGCAACCATCGGAGTTGAAGCCAAGATCTGCTGCAAGGGTTCTCCAAGGGCCAACCGTTGACCCACCGCTCGGTTACGGCTGTGGCGACTATTGCACGTCGCTACCAAGTCTCCTATGCCCGAGAGCCCCGCAAAGGTCCGCGGCTCTGCTCCAAGGGCCGTTCCGAGGCGCTGAATCTCCGCCAGACCTCGGGTCAAGAGTGCAGCTTTAGCGTTGTCTCCCAATTCCAGTCCATCAACGATACCCGCAGCAACAGCGATGATGTTCTTGAGCGCGCCTCCGAGCTCTACTCCGACGACGTCATGGGAAGTATACACCCGCAGCCTGGGACTCGTGAAGATCTGCTGCACCCACTGCGCCAGTTGTCGATTCTGTGAGGCAACGACGACTGCTGTCGGGAGGTTATGGACGACTTCTTCGGCATGGCTCGGTCCGCTAAGGACAGCATATCGCTCTGCGGGGATACCGGCTACTTCCTGTAGGAGTTCTGAGATCCGCAGCAATGTGCCTTGCTCAATCCCCTTCGCTACATTGACGACAGGGGCACTTATGGGGAAGCCATACTGTTGTAGTGTCGCGCGAATGTACTGGGTGGGAATTGCCAAGACCACCAGGTCTGCTGTCAGTGTCACCCATGGATCTGTCGTTGCCGAGAGCGTATCGGGCAAGCGGATGCCCGGTAAGAAGCGAGGGTTGCGGTGCTCTTGTGCGATGGACTGGGCAACCTCTGCAGAGCGGGCCCACAGTGTGACAGCGTACCCTCTCTGGGCTAAGTAGCTCCCCAGGACCGTGCCCCAGCTTCCTGCTCCAAGGACTACGATCCTCATTTCGACCTCTGCCGCTGCTGCCAGCGGCCTAAGAGCCAAACGGCGTCAAATCGGTACTCCGACCCCTTCAGAATCCGCTCAATGTTGGGTCGGTGCCGTAGGATCACGATTCCCGCAATCGCCACCGCTCCCCAGAAGAGCGGGGAGCTTACCGCGGGTTCCCAACCTAAGCGGGCTGCTACTGCTATCGGTACAGCAACCGCAGCAGCAAGAGAACCTGCCGAGACATATCCCGAGGCTGCCAAAAAGACTATGAAGGCACCGAGGCCTACGGCGAGCTCAACAGGTGCCAGCACTCCAAGCACACCAGCGGCGGTATTGACGCCCTTGCCCCCTCGGAACCCAGCCCATGGGGACCAGCAGTGTCCGGCAACAGCTGCTATTCCCGTCAGGACCTGGACGTGGAGTCGCTCCAAGCCGAACGCTGGGTTGGGAGCGAGCAGAGCCGGCAGCAATGTCACAGCTAAGACTCCTTTGAGGACATCCACGGCCTGGACGACCAGCCCCCACTGCCATCCCAAGGTCCGCAGAACATTGGTGCTGCCGATGTTGCCACTGCCGTGCTCCCGGACGTCTATGCCGAACAGCCAGCGTCCGAGTACCAGGCCCGTTGGGAATCCTCCGAGGGCATAGGCAAGTCCGATACTCGCTCCTATCCCCGCGATGCTTTCCATCACCGTCGAAACCAGGGCGTGCTCGGCCAAAATTAGGGAAAACCTTAGCCGTGGCTTGGCCTCACTTAGCGGAACAGCACTCCTTTTGAAGCCTTAGCGCTGTTCCACGGTTAAGGACAGTAGAATCGGCAGAGTGCTGAGCAGTTCCAGTTCCCAGGGCGGCAAGAAGTGGACAGCAGGTGATGGCTGCCAGACTGGGCGATGCACTCTGTGGACTGAGCGAACTACCTCGGTACTGGCTGGTGCATAGACGGGTGCTAGTTTGTAGAGCTTTGCTTACTGAGGTGGTCGCTCCTTTGGCTCGGTATCCTGAGTAGACGGGGCGCTTTCAGGCTCGCGGAGCCGATAGCCGGCTCCTCGGACAGTTTGGATGAGGGAAGGAGCATTTGGCACATCCAACTTCTCTCGCAGGCGCTTGATGTAGACGTCGACAATGTTGGAGTCCACACCGATGTCGGACCAGACGTGGTAGAGGATGAGGCTACGGCTCAGCGTCTGGTTCTTGTGGCGCATGAGGTACTCCAAGAGGGCGTACTCCCGTGGCGTGAGCGGGATTTCCTTTCCTCCTCGGTAAGCCACGCGTGCTCGGGTGTCCAAGATTAAGTCCCCGCACTGGAGTCGTGTAGCCTTCTCAGGCGAGGAGCGGCGCAGAACCGAACGTAAGCGGGCAAGTAGCTCCTCAAGATGGAACGGTTTCGGCAAGTAGTCATCAGCTCCTAAGTCGAGTCCCATGACGCGCTCTTCTGGGGTCCCGCGGGCGGTGAGGACAATCACAGGGGTGGTATCTCCTTGTGTCCGCAGTCGGCTCAGCACAGCAAAGCCATCCAGCTTGGGGAGCATGATGTCCAGGATGATAGCATCGTAGACTCGCTGCTGTGCCATTTCCACGCCGGTCTCCCCATCGTAGGCGACGTCGACGCTGTAGGACTCTTCCTCCAGAACGTGTTTGAGGAACGCCGCGAGCTTCCGCTCGTCCTCTATGAGGAGGATGTGCATGGGTGACCTGACCGTTCGTGAGACGTCATTCGGGTTGGTTGAGTACTAGAGAGAGCCAGCGGTGCTGCTAGCGCTCTGTGAGGCAGGAAGTGCTCGTAGCTGCTGGCACTCCATTGTGAGCGGTGCCGTCTTGCATCGTGCAGTGCAGCACCAGCTTGCAAGGACTCTGAAGGAGCGGGTTCCCAGCGACACAGGGCACATAGCTGTGGATTTGGGGTAGCTGCATGCAGGGTGTTTGGGGTGGCTGCATGCGGGGTATCCGACGTACGCAAAGTCTCTGTCCACGGGTTGTCGGAGTAGTACGAGGGCATGGGGGCTGTGGTGTCAATATCACTACGGGAGGGATTCCGGAGGTGGTTGATGGATCCGGGAGGAGACGCAGCCATTAGAGGGCTTGCCAGGGATGTTCTGGCAGCCTCGTAGAGGTAGCGGTCCCTGCCGGGACAACCTTGCCCTGTGTAGCCCTCTGCTGCTATGACGGAGAGCCGCTGTCTACCAGCAAAGTCGGGCTGCGGATGTACCCAGAAGGGGAGCGCGACTGAGGAGCGGGCTGCAAAGTCCAGTAGCAGGATGACAGAGGCAATCTCTGCACTAGGGGGATCTCCCTGGAAATGTATGCCACCAAGGTGTGTGGAGTCTGCGCCCGTACGGTGCCCTGGGCAATTTGGGGCCAGAGTCTGGTAGAGGGGGACAGACTGGGGTGGGTTAGGGAGGGCGGTCTGGCCAATCAGACTGTCAGCCCACGAGCGGAGGAAGGCAGCGCCGATCCACCAGCCACGACTCACCGCCTAAGGCAGCTCCTGAATCTACTGGCAGCAAAATTACTGTTCCGTTCTGTGCGGCAGTTCAAAGGGGGGAGAGGGGCCGTGTAATTTTGCGCGAGCTTCAAGCAAGGATGCTGATGCAGACGCTGCATCTCAGCGAGCGGCTCCGTAAACATCTCCTTCGACTCCACGACCGGGAGGAGCGAGACCTGCATGCAGAGTTCTTGGCCGAGGGAGTGAGGGTGTGCCAAGAGCTCCTACGCAGCCGGATTTACCGGGCGCTGCTGGTAGTCCTCCGAGAAGACGCGAGTGCAGAGGCACGGCGGCTCGCTCAGGCCTTTGCGCAGCAGGGGGTCCTCGTCTACACGACCTCGGAGCGGCGTTTTCGGTCGCTGGCCCAGACGGAAACCCCGCAGGATATTCTGGCAGTGGTCAGCTACCCTATAGAGCAACCAGCCTGGGAAGACCGGGTGCTCGTGTCCGATGGAGTGAGCGATCCAGGCAATTGGGGAACAATCGTGCGCACAGCGGTCTGGTTTGGATGGCGGACACTCGTGGTATTGCCTGGAGGGGTGGACGCATACCACCCGAAGGTAGTCCGTGCCAGCGCTGGAGCGCTCTTCCACGCGTTTCTCCATCGGGTTCAGCGGACTGAGGAGGGGTTGCAGGAGCTGGAGCGGCGGGGCTACACCTTGATTGGAGCCGAGCCGGCGGCTGGGATTCCGTTAGAGCGGGTTAGGCTCCCACGGCGGGTGGCTTTAGCTGTTGGGAACGAAGCTCACGGGCTCTCCGAGGCTGTGCGACGCCGGTGTCACGTGCTCTTCCGCATCCCTGGAGCAGGGACACTGGAGTCCCTCAACGTTGGTATCGCGACAGCCATTGCACTGTACCACTTCTGGCAGCAACACCATGCCGATGCGGCTCTTCACACCCGGTCCGGTCGCCGTTCCCGATGACGTGCTGAGGGTACTGTCAGAGCAAGTGCTGTCGCACCGCTCGGAGGAGTTCCGGCAGCTCATGGCGCCAATCCACCAGCGGCTGCAGGAATTGTGGGGAAGCTCTGAGCCAGTAGTTGTGCTGACGAGTTCGGGGACGGGTGGGATTGAGGCAGCGATGCGGAATCTCTGCCCACCGGGGAGCCGCGTCGTTGTTGCCACGAGTGGTCGCTTTGGGGAGCATTGTGCGCAGATTGCCGAAGCTGCCGGGGCAGAGGTTGTCCGAGTGACGGCACCATGGGGGCAGGTGGTGGAGCCGGAGCGGTTAGTTGCTGCTGTCCGCTCCCACGCTCCAGTGCAGGCAGTGTGGATGGTCTACAGTGAGACGTCCACAGGCGCCCTCATGGACGTCCAGCAGTGTGCAGCGGCAGTTCGGGAAGTATCGGAGGCCTTCATCTGCGTGGACGCCATCACGGCAGTAGGGGTCCATCCGTGCCCGATGGAGGAATGGGGGCTGGATGTCGTTGTTGCGGCTTCTCAGAAAGCCTTTGCATTGCCTCCCGGGCTGGCATTCGTGGGGCTTAGCCGACGGGCATGGGAGTTCGTCCGCTGCTGGCGAGCTCCGACGGTGTACTTCGATCTCAATGCTGCCTACGAGCGATGGCAGCAGGCGATGACGGCCTGGACTCCGGCGGTGTCGTTGATTCGAGCGTTGGGCTACGTCCTGGAACGCTACTTTGCCGATGGGCTGCCGCCGCATTGGGAGCGGCACCGACGCTATGCCCGCTCGGTGCGTTCAGCACTGGCAGTGTGTGGACTCCCGCTGTTTGGGCAGAGTGGCTCCCATGCAGTGACGGTTGTCCAACTTCCGGAGCAGCTCCAGGAGCTCCCACAGCGGTTGCGGGAACACTTCGGCATCGTTGTTGGAAGGGGACAGGGGCCGTTGGAGGGGAAAGTGATGCGCATCGGGCATATGGGGGCCATTAGCGAAGGGGACATCCTCATGCTGGTTGCTGCCATTGGCGTCATGCTCGGTCGTATGGGACTGCGGCCTGATGTCGAAGCGATGCTGGAGCAGGCGGCTGCGGAGCTTGCAGCGCAGG
Organism: Candidatus Kapaibacterium sp.; assembly: GCA_025059875.1. Lineage (NCBI taxonomy): Bacteria > Pseudomonadati > Bacteroidota > Eximiradiia > Eximiradiales > Kapaibacteriaceae (SeqCode) > Kapaibacterium (SeqCode) > Kapaibacterium sp. (SeqCode). The sequence continues at coordinate 139,031 of JANXCT010000003.1, read as the reverse complement.
AGACATGGTGCGGCGCATCGTCGTAGCAACGCAGAATCCTCACAAGCTCCGAGAGCTCCAGGAGCTTGCCTCAGAGCTGGCTCCTGGCGAGCTGGAGTTCGTTGCGCCGGGACAGATAGAAGGCTGGGATCGGGTGGAGGAGGGTGCGACGCTAGAGGAGAACGCCTATCTGAAGGCTACGGCCCTGTTTGAACGCCTCTGGGTTCCTGTCGTTGCTGACGATTCTGGCTTGGAGGTGGAGGCTTTGGGAGGTAAGCCGGGGGTTCACTCTGCCCACTTCGTGGGGAGCGATGGAGAGAATCGCCGGGCGGTTCTGGAACTCCTTCAGGGCCTTCCGAAGGAGCAGCGCCGGGCTCGCTTTCGGACGGTGCTCTGCTATCGCGACCATCTCCGCACCATCTGCGTGGAAGGGGTTGTCGAGGGTTGGATTGCGTTCCAAGAGCGGGGACACTTCGGTTTCGGCTACGATCCCATCTTCGTGCCGGAAGGGGAAGAGCGGACCTTCGGGGAGATGGAGCCGAGCGAGAAGAATCGGCTCAGCCACCGCTACTGGGCGATGCAGGCGCTTCTGGCGGAGCTTCGCCGGCTCTGGTCAGACGAAGCTCCGGAGCATCGTGAAGAGTGCGTGTCCGAGCAGGCGCTTCCAGAATGGCTTCCCCTACTGATGCGGATCTGCGCCGCGGCTGCCCGGCCTGGGCAGGAGGAGGTGCTGGAGCGCGAGCTCCAGCGGGCACTGCAGTTGGGGATGCCGCTGAACGCCGTAGGTGAGGGGCTTCTGCAGCTCTGTCTCTTTGCAGGATTCCCGGCGGCGATCGAGGCCCTACAGTGTGCTCAGCGCGTGTGCCAGCAGATGGGGATGGTCTGGGAAGGACCGTCAGAGCAGCTCCAGTCGTCGCCGGAGGCGATCGGGGTGGAGCTCTTCCAGAGGGTTTACGGTGAGCAGGCGGATCGGGTACGGGAGCGGCTCCGCGCGGCGGCTCCGGCTCTGGAGGACATGGTCCTTCGGGTTGCCTACGGGAGTGTGCTCTCGCGCCAAGGGCTGGAGTTGGTGGCTCGGGAGGCTACGGCGGTAGCAACCTTAGTTGCGGTGGGCGGGTGGTGGCGGCAGGTGCAGTCACATTTACGGGCCCTCCTGCGCTTAGGAGTCACGCCACAACAGGGTGAGGAGCTCCTCCGAGAGCTGCAGCCATTCTGCAGCTCGGCTCAGTGGGAGAGGCTCCAGGAGGAATGGGCCCAGGCGCGAAGTGCTTTCTCCCACGTGCTCTCGTGAGTCGGCGGAGACGTGAAGACAAGGGATTACCCGTCTTTGCCTTTCGAGCGAGGGTGTTCGCTGGAATGCGGCTCTTTAGCCAGGGAGACTCAGCGGTAGGAGAGCATGTGCCGCTAGCGGAGCAGCTTCGTCCGCAGCGGTTCGAGGAGGTGGTGGGCCAGCAGCATCTAGTTGGACCTCGGGGGGCGTTGCGCCAGTTCCTGCAGCGCGGGTACTTCCCCTCCACCATTCTCTGGGGGCCGCCGGGGACGGGCAAGACGACGATTGCCCGTATCGTGGCGCAGGAATTAGGAGCGGAGTGGCTGCAGTTGGCGGGAACCGAGGTAGGGATGACAGCTCTGCGAGAGTTGTTGCGACGTGCAGCGGCTCTGCGGCGGCAAGGACGTCGCGTGGTGCTGTTCATTGACGAGATCCATCGGTGTACGCGTCCGCAGCAGGATGCTCTGCTGCGGGCCGTGGAGGAGGGCACACTCATCCTCATCGGTACCACGACTGAGCCACCGAGCTTCGTGCTCTCGGGAGCACTGCTGTCGCGATGCCGGGTTTACGAGCTCCAGCCACTCACGGAAGAGGAGCTTCGAGAGTTGCTGCGGCGAGGAGTTGCAGCGCTGGAGAGCCGTTATGGGCAGCCGATCCAGGTGGAGGGGGAAGCAGAACTATTGCGGCTGGCGGCTGGTGATGCGCGAGTCCTACTGCAGGTACTGGAGGCTGCAGCGGTCTTAGCAGAGTTGCACGGAGGCACTCGCAGGATTACGGCTGAGCACGTCCGGCAGGCTCTAGCTCGCTCTTTGCCGAGCTATGATGCTCACGGGCAGCGACACTACGATGTGGTCTCCGCCTTCATCAAGTCCGTGCGCGGTTCTGATCCAGACGCAGCTGTCTTCTGGCTGGCAGTGATGTTGGAAAGTGGGGAAGACCCGCGTTTCATCGCTCGTCGGCTGGTCGTCTTGGCGAGCGAGGACATAGGGAATGCGGAGCCGCAGGCGCTGCCAATGGCGGTTTCAGCTCTGTTGGCTGTGGAGCGGATTGGGATGCCAGAGGCCCGGATAGTATTGGCCCAAGTGGCGACGTACCTGGCCTGTTGTCCAAAGTCCAACGCTGCCTATCGGGCCTTGGAGGCAGCCATAGAGGATGTGCGCTCGGGAGTGCTAACCGCAGTACCGCTCCACCTGCGCAATCCCGCCACTACGGCACTCGCCCGTGCGGGGTACGGGCAGGGGTACCGCTATCCCCACGACTTCCCGGGCCACTTCGTGGAACAGCGCTACTTCCCTGAGGGCATGGAGCCGAAGGTGTACTACGCCCCCGCGGAAGTGGGCCTAGAGGCCGTGTACAGGGAACGCTTGCGGCAATGGTGGCGTACGCGGTACAGCGCAGAGCAGCTGTAGCCAGAACCCTTCTATGGCTGCCAGCTCCAGCGCGCTTCTACAGCGATACCCCACGTATGCATGAGCTGGACGCCATTCGTGCGCCAGAAGACGGGCAGCACGGCTTGGAGTCGCGCTGCAAACGGACTGGACAGCAAGGTGCAGCTTGGGACCGCATCTATCCAGAGGCTTCCCGTTGCTGGCAGGGGCTGCCCGTTGAAACGGTCTGAGCTGGTACCGCGAAGGCGCACACCGAGGCTGGGTACGAGCCAGGGCAGTGGAGCATCGAGCCAGCTACTCGACAGCAGAACCTGGACCTCTGTACCAGTCCGGTAGCCGAGCGCGTCAGCTTGGAGTGGGATGCGGACCAGCGCCGATACAGCATGGCCGAGGAATGGCTCCGGGAACACAGCCGCGATGAATCCCCAGCCCAGGACCTCCCACGTGCTGCTGCCGGGCTGGAGGTCTCGTGGGAGGCGGACTCCATCCCGTGCCTGGTCTGAGGAGCCCGTCGGGGCCTTTACTCCAACGCCGACAGCGATGTCCCAAGGTGCGAGAAGATTGCTTGGACGGAGGGCGCGTTTGAGCAGGACCATCGCATCTCCTACCCCGGCAGCGCGGTAGACCGTAGAGAGCGTGTCCACCCGGAGGCTTCGCTCCTTGAGCGTAAACGGCAGCGATGCCACTATAGCCCAGTCCCGAAGGACAGCGAACTCAGCCTCCACACGCCAGAGGTGGCTTAGAGCCTGGCGGTTGAGCGGATCAGGAACGGTGGTCGTGGCTTTCGCCGCACGGGTGAACCGAGTGAAGCTGTAGGCTACCGTAAGGCTCACAGGCGTCGCTGGGTCTACCCCGCGTTCGGTCCCTGCCAGGGATACACTTGGGGGGCCGCAGCAGGCTTGTCCATACACTCCTGTGCTGACGCCAAGCAGGCCATGTCCAAGGGCAACGAGGAGCGCCCTACGGAGAGACTGCCACATAGAGCTGCCCTTGGGTTGCTCCTCCTCTTCCATCCAGGACTACGACGGAAATCGTGTTCGTCAAGCCTCCACAGCAAGGGTCGGGGACGTAGAAGACGCGGGCGCCACTCCCAACGAGTGCCCCAGCAGAGGCGCTCCAGGAATAGCTTAGTGGATCCCCGTCAGGGTCCTGGGCGTAGCACGTCACTGTTGCGGGCTGCCCTACACGCAGGATTTGGGGTGAGATCGTGATGCTGTCGATTCTTGGGGGCGTATTGGCTAGGCCTGTGGGGGAATCAGAGCGTACGCAGCCCGCCACCATGAGGCTAACTGCAGCAAGGAGGAGCAGTAGCATGGTCTGCATCGAGCATCCCTCGCTGTCCGAGCGGCAGCGACGAACGACTCTGCGGCAGGAGTGTAGGCGGGCGACTCTCTGCTTTTGGTGTATTTTTGGCCTACCGCAGGTGCAGTTGGTGGCGATGCGGATTGAAGTAGTGCTCGTTCCCTCGTTGCTTCCGGAGAGCCAGCCGGAAGGGCTTTACGTCTTGGTTGATGTGCTGAGGACGAGCACGACTCTCTGCACGGCCTTGGCATACGGTGCTGACGCAGTTCTGCCTTGCGTGACCCCTGAGGAGGCATGGGAGCTTGCACAGCGGGAACCCGAAGGGACAGTACTGTTGGCTGGTGAGCAAGACGGACGCCCGATTCCGGGGTTCGCTCTGGAGAACTCTCCACTGGAGTATACCGGGGGAGCCGTTGCCGGCAAGCGGATAGCGTTCGTCTCCACTAACGGTACTCCATTGCTGCGACGGTTGCCGGACGGAGAAAGGGCAAGCACGATCATGATGGGCTTGGTGAACCGGGCTGCGGTCGTGGAGTACTGTCATCAGCTCAAGCCTAAGGCCGTCTTCATCTGCTGTGCTGGGCACAAAGGTTCCGTGGCGTATGAGGATGTCATCGGGGCTGGGGCACTCGTTGCAGAGCTACGGCAGCTCCGCTCAGTAGCCTTGACAGATGCAGCTCATGTGGCCTTCACAGCCTTCCAGCGTGCCGAGCCAGATCTCCTTTCGGCCGTCCTCCGGTGCAGCCGGCATGCTCGCTTCTTAACGCTGGAGGGGAAGCAGCGAGACGTTGAGTATGCCCTTCAGCTGGACTGCCTATCGGTCGTGCCACGGTGGCACGCCGGGCGGCTGTACGCAGTGGGTTCCCGTTCGGCTCAGGGAAACAGAGAAGTGCAGCAGCCGACGATGCCGGAATGTGCAGCATAGAGAGGGGTAGTAATGCGGGTAATGTCCTTCGACCACCCCCCTCTGCGGGAGCGGCGTGAGCGTTCGCATACCCGTCTCCTCCGACGTCAGCAGCGGTATCTCCTAGCCGTGCTCCTGGTAGCAGCGGCACTGCTGCTGGGCCTTGCTCTCCTCTCCTACACGCCCGAGGACCAGGACAATGCCGCACTGCACTGGAGTGACCTGGTAGGGCTCATCCGTGGCGAGCCAGAGGCTCGGTTGAAGGCGGAGACAACTCATAATTGGCTCGGACTCCTGGGGGCACTCATCGCTCACGTGTTCGTAGCACTGGGGATCGGATACGCGAGCCTCGTGCTGCCACTCCTCATGGGGTGGTGGGCTTGGGAGGTTGCTCACTACGAGGTCATTCCCGCGGCTGTGTGGCGGAGGAGCTTTGCGATACTCCTACTGGCGGTGTTGGGAGCTGTGGGTGCTGGGAGCTTGCGGGGAATCCCGGCCTTTGCGGAGCTTCCGCTGGAATGGAGTGGGATGCTGGGGACCTTCGTAGCCGTTGTCCTCGGGCAACTACTGGGCACGGCAGGAGCAATCGTGCTGGTTGTGGCAGCGGCGGTAGCAGTACTGATTGTAGAATTCCCGCGTGCCATGGAGCAGCTCTTCCGGCAAGCCCGTTTGCTATGGGCACGGTGGCGAGATCGTCAGCAGCGGTCCCAGCAGGAACGGCGCCAAACGGCTCCTTCTCCGCCGCTGCAGACCGAGAGAGGAGTTGCAGCCTCCACTGACGAACCGGCCCGTATCGTGCGAGTCCGGACACAGGATGCTACAGTCCAGCCGGGGATGGTTCCAGAAGCGACCTCGGCACCCATTGTACCGATGGCGTCCGCAACTTCTCCGGGCTCAAAGGCCGCTCAGGGAACTCCGGGGGTATCTCAAATCTCGTCGACAACCTCTGAGCGCTTCCCAAGGGAGCAGAGCAAGGGACAGGCAGTTGAGGGGCCCTCAGCCCCTGCTCCTTTGACGGTGCCTGAGGAGCTGTCCGGGTATATGCTGCCTCCATCTTCGCTCCTGCTGGGCGGGGAGGATGCACTGCCCGTAGACGAGGCTGAACTCCAACGGAATGCACGCCTGCTTCAGGAGAAGCTGGAAACCTTCCGCATCGGGATCGAGAACCTTGTGGTGACCCCTGGACCAGTGGTGACGCAGTACGAGTTCGTCCCTGCCGCGGGGGTCAAGGTCAGCCAGATTGAGAGCTTGGCCGATGACATTGCCTTAGCCCTAAAAGCGCCAGGGGTGCGCATCATAGCGCCCGTTCCAGGCCGAGGGACGGTTGCTGTGGAAATCCCCAACCACCGGCGTGCCCTTGTCCGTTTCCGCAGCATTGTGGAGTCATCGGCCTTCCAGAACTTGGAGGCAGCGCTACCGCTCGGGCTCGGTGTGACTATTACTGGCTCGGTCTACTGCGCTGATCTAGCCCGGATGCCGCACCTGCTCATTGCAGGGGCAACCGGCTCCGGAAAGAGCGTGGGGCTCAATACGATGATCCTCTCGCTCCTGTTCCGGCTCCGACCGTGGGAGCTGAAGTTTGTCATCATCGACCCGAAGAAGGTGGAGCTGACACCGTACGGTATGCTGGAACATCACTTCCTTGCGATCTCCCCGGACGTTAGGGAACCGATTGTCACTAGCCCAGCGGCGGCCGTAACAGTGCTGAAGGCTGTGGAACTGGAGATGGAGCGTCGCTACGACCTCTTAGCGCAGGCGGGGCAGCGCAACATCGTAGACTACAACCGCCGCGTTCAGGAAGGTAAGCTGGGACAGCAGTGTAGGCCCCTGCCGTACATCGTGGTGGTCGTTGATGAGTTGGCCGATCTCATGCTGACAGCAGCCCGGGCCGTGGAGGAACCAATCACCCGTCTGGCGCAGTTAGCACGCGCTGTTGGAATCCATCTCCTCGTCGCTACTCAGCGCCCCTCCGTCGATGTCATCACGGGGCTCATCAAAGCGAACTTCCCCGCTCGAATTGCCTACCAAGTGGCTTCCCGCGTGGACTCCCGGGTCATCTTGGACATGGCAGGGGCAGAGCAGCTCCTGGGTAGTGGTGACATGCTCTTCCTACCCGGAGGCCTCCCGAAGCCGATACGGCTGCAGAACGCGTACGTCAGCACCGAAGAAGTAGAGGCAGTCTGTAACTTTATCGCACAGCAGCCTGGCTTCCCAGAACCGTACCTGTTGCCGACGGTGTCAGAGCGCGCCGAAGAGGGGAGTAAGGGGGGTGCAGGCGGCCGCGATCCTCTCTTCGCCGAAGCAGCACGCCTAGTGGTTCGCCATCAGCAGGGCTCAGTCTCTTTGCTCCAGCGGCGGCTTAAAGTCGGGTACTCCCGCGCGGCCCGCATCATGGACGAGCTGGAAGCGGCAGGCATCGTTGGGCCTGCGGACGGTAGCCGTGCCCGAACAGTGCTCCTGCGGAGCGAATCGGAATTGGAGGGCATCCTATAATTTTGCCGCCAATCCTAGCGTTGGGTGCTGTGTAGGGCCTCCCGGCTCGAAAGGGTACGGTGCTGTGCCGCCTCTTCATCCAGGACGTTGCGCTCTTTGAGCGCTTGGAGCTGACGTTTGGTCCAGGGTTGAACGTCATCACAGGCGAGACAGGAGCAGGGAAGTCACTGCTGGTGGACTCTCTCTTGCTCGTCTTAGGGGAACGGGCTGGTGCAGACGTCGTGCGGCGGGGTGCTACTAAGGGGATCGTAGAGGCACTCTTCCGCGTGGACCCCCAGGGACCTTTGGCGAGTTTCCTAGCGGAGCAGGGATATCCGTTGGAAGGGGAGGAGCTGCTCCTGCGGCGTGAGATTAGCTCTCGGGGGACGACGCGGTGCTTCATCAACGACTCTCCTGCCCCACTCTCGCTGGTGCGCCTCGTTGGGGAGCAGCTCGTGGACTTCCACGGGCAGCATGAGCAGCAGTCGCTGTTGCGGGTGGAGACCCACGGCCGCCTCTTGGACGATGCTGGTGGATTGGAGGCACTCCGCCAGGAGTATGCAGAAGCATACCAGCGCCTACAGCAGGCTATCGCAGTCTACCGAGACCTACAGGCACGCCAGCATGAGCTGCGCGAACGACGGGAGTGGCTCCGGCTGCGCTTGCAAGAGATTGCCTCGATCGATCCGAAGCCGGGGGAAGAGGAAACATTGCAAACAGAGCTCCAGCTCAGCGAACACGCCGAGCGGCTCTATGCTTTGGCGACGCAGATCTACGGGCTGCTTTACGGAGACGACGATGCCGTCCGGGACCGTTTGTTGCGGGTGCGCAACTTGCTGGAGGAACTGGCGCGAATTGACCGACGCTTCACCGAAGTCGTCACAGAGGCCCAATCCTGGATTGTGGGGGTGGAAGAGCTGGCCCGTTCTCTACAGAGCTACTCGGCACGATTAGACTTCGACCCGGAGCGCTTGGAGCAGATCCGGCAGCGAATGGCGCAGTTCCAGCTCCTACGGCGTCGGTACGGTTCCGTGGAGGAAGCGCTCCGCCAGAAGCAGAAGTGGGAGGAAGAGCTCCAGTTAGCCGATCAGGTAGAGTACTACCTGGAGCAGGCAGCGCAGCAAGTAGAACGCTGCCGGCGTGAGCTTGCCCGCTCTGCTCAGCGGCTCCACAACAAGCGCGAGGACGTCGCCCGATGGCTGGAGCGAGAGGTTGTATCACTCCTCGCGGAGTTAGGCATTCCTTACAGCCGCTTCGTCGTTCAGCTTGCCATGGAGGAGGCTTCCCCGGGAGAGGAGCTCTGGGTAGAGCTCAGCGGCCGGCGCTATCGGGCATTTTCCACGGGGATTGACCGTGTGGAGTTCCTGATCACCACGAACCGTGGTGAAGAGCCCCGACCGCTCGTTAAGGTTGCTTCCGGTGGGGAAATCTCTCGGATTATGCTGGCGCTCAAGAGCATACTGGCCAAGTCCGATCGGCTGCCGCTGCTAGTCTTCGATGAGATTGACGCTGGCATCAGCGGCCGGATAGCCCATCGGGTCGGACAGGCGCTGCGGGCATTAGCGCAGTACCACCAGGTGCTCCTCATCACCCATCTACCGCAGATAGCAGCTCGCGGTACCGAGCACATCGTGGTGGAAAAGCAAGAGCGTGCCGGGCGCACGATCGTTACCGCCCGACGCCTGCGGCCAGAGGAGCGGGCGTACGAGATTGCACGGCTCGTCAGTGGCGAGCAAGTCACCGAGACTGCCCTCCAAACAGCGCGTGAGCTCCTTGCAGTTGAGCAGTAGGTAGAACAAAGCAGGAGGACGCCATTGGCCACCGAAGTTCCGTACAACCTGACGTACCTGTCACGGCAAGAGCTGGTGGAGCGTCTCAAAGGCAAGGTGGACCCGCGCGATCTCAACCGAATCCTCAGTGCCTACGACGTGGCAGCGAGCGTCCATGAGCTGCAGCTCCGGCAGGATGGCAGCCCCTACTTCTACCACGTCACACGCGTGTGCAAGATTCTCATCGACGAGCTTGGGGTAGCAGACCCAGACACGCTCATTGCAGCACTCCTCCACGACGTACTAGAGGACTCCCAAGAACTGACGGTCGGGATTCTGGAGTACAACTTCGGCCCCCGAGTTGCAGCAATAGTGCAGACGCTGACAAAGGACCTTCAGGCGCACGAGCGGGATCCCGATGCCGTGGATTGGGAGCATGTGGAGCGGCTCCGCCATGCAGGGCCCGAGTGCCTCCTCATTCGGCTTGCAACGCGGCTGGATAACTTCCGCTGTCTGGGTTACGACCTCAAGCGCAACCCTTTCCGCTACATCCAGCAGACGTGGGAGCGCTACATACCGCTGGCTCAGCAGTACGATGATCCGCGGCTCAAGCAGCTGGTGACGCTACTTCAGCGGGAGCGCAACAAGTTCCTAGGCTGAGAGCAATCGCCATGGGCTGGACACGACGGGAGTGGCTACGCATCGTGGGGACACTGCCATTAGGGGTAGGCCCTCTACGCCGGATCCCATCGCTCGCTGAGCCTCTACCGCTTCTGTATCCGAGAGGGCTGCGTTCGGGAGCGGTAGTGGCGATTACGGCGCCTGCCAGCCCTGCACATCCGAGCGAGATGGGGTCAGCTGTAAAAGCGCTGCAGCAGCTAGGATGCCAGGTTATCTTCGGGGCAACCGTGCAGCGTCGCGGACGGCGGTACCTAGCGGCATCGGACGAGGAGCGTGCGCGCGAGCTTCAAGAACTGGTGGCCAATCCGCGGGTGGATGCCATCCTCTGCGCCCGAGGCGGCTATGGAACTATGCGATTATTGCCACTACTAGACTGGGAGCTCTTCCGCCAGCACCCAAAGCCAATCATCGGCTTCAGCGATATCACAGCGCTCCTCCTTGCTATCACGACGAAAGCCCGCGTCGTGACGTACCATGGTCCAGTAGCGGTTTCAGAGTTCGACGCTTTCACACTGGAGTACTTTCGACGGACGCTCTACCTACCGGAGGCAGCCCTTCATCCGTGGAGTCTGCAGAATCCGAGCTGGGAGGTGCTCTCACCGGGGGTTGCGTGCGGCCCACTCATCGGTGGGAACTTGACGCTGTTGGTGAGCCTGCTGGGAACTCCGTATGAACCCGACCTAAGGGGAGCGGTGCTCTTCCTTGAGGACGTCGGGGAGGAGCCGTACCGAATAGACCGCATGCTGACACAGCTCCTCTTGGCTGGCAAGCTACAGCAGTGCGTAGCAGTGTTGATCGGTAATTTCCGGATCTCCACAAAGAGGACACGGCGGGATGTTTCGTGGCAGCCAACGGTGGCCGAAATCCTACGGGAGAAGCTTACCCCGCTACGGATTCCAGTCCTGGCTGGCATCCCTTTGGGGCATATCCGGAGCAAACTGACATTGCCGCTTGGAGTCTGGGCAGAAGTCAACACTCACACGCACACCATATGCCTTGCTGAACCGTCTGTCGCAAACAACGTAGCATAAGGTCGGAGGGAGCCATGGCATTGCTGCCAGCTGTAGTGCTGTGGGCACTTGGAGTGATGCCGGCTTTTGGGCAGAGTTTCTCAGTCTACGGCATTGACCCAAGTGGTTTTCCTACAGTGCGGGCGAACTTTGTGGCTCTTGATGTCAATGGGCAGCCGTACCCCAACTTGAGGCCAGCGGACTTCCGCATTGTGGACAATGGAGTCTCGGTCGACCCAACAGTGAGCGTTCGCTGCACGACGCTGGTCGGGGATCCTGAGTTCAGCGCTGTCCTGGTGTTGGATCGGAGTGGGTCTATGAACGAGCTGGTAGACCCTGTCCGCCGAGAGACGCGCTGGGACTGGGTGAAGTACGCTGCGAAGGTGTTCATCGAAGCTGTCAACTTCGTAGGCCGTACAGCTATCGCCGTTGTTGCTTTCGATGCTGATGCTGAGCTCATTGTGCCATTCACGAACCGGCGAGTGGACCTCATTACGGGGATTGATACACTCCTGGCCCGCGGGGGGACGCGGTATGACCCAGCCTTCCTCAAGCCGAACGTTGGAGCTTTGCCGCTGCTGGCGACACGCCCACCAGACGTCCGCCGGATCGTCATCTTCTTGACTGACGGGGAGCCGAATGTCCCGCCGCAGACCGATACTATCCTGGCTCGGGCCCAGGCCTTGGGAGCGGTCGTCTACGCTATCACGGTTAACATGCCTATGCACCCAAGCCTGGATCGGATTGCCCGGGGTACAGGTGGTAAGGCCTTTGTTGCTACCACCAAGCAGGAGTTGGAGGGGATCTACCGGCAGGTAGCGCTGGAGGCGCAGAGTCGGCAGGTGTGCGAGATAAGCTGGACTGCTCCATACGGCTGTACGGAGCAGAGTCGGTACCGACGGCTGGAGGTGACGTTCGTGCGGACAAATGCTCGCGTCACGACAGGGTACACAGCGCCGGAGAACAGCGTGGCGCGCCTCCAGGCACCAGGACTGGTGTACTTCGGCAATCCCGATCCGAATACGAGTGTTCAGCAGGATGTCACCGTCCGGCCGCTGGTAGCTCCGTTTACGGTCCGCCAGGTAGAGGTTCGGCCTTCGGCGTACTACCGTGTGGTGAGCGTTAGACCGGCGCTGCCAACCGTCGTACTACCAGGGCAGGAACTGCAGATCACAGTCGAGTTCCGCCAAGGGCCTGCGCGGGCCTATCGTCAGGCAACGCTGATTGTTGACGGTGAGCCTTGCGGACCGCAGATCCCGCTCGTCGGCGGTCCAGGTCGGGTCATCCTCTTGCAGCCCAACGGTGGCGATACAATCTCGGTATGTGACACTGTGCGGATTCTCTGGGCGGGAGTGGAGCCGACCCAGCCTGTGGACCTAGCTTACAGCACTGATGAGGGGCGTACGTGGAACGCGCTGGCAAGCAGCGTACGTGGGCTGTCCTATCAGTGGGTGCCGCCTGCGCCAGGGCGCTACCGGGTTCGGGTTTCCGCTCCCAGCCAGAGTTTCTGGGCCTGGGCGCTGCCGGTTGGAGGACGGGGCAATGATCGGGTGACGAGCGTAGCAGTGGCGCTCGATGGCTCATGCCTCTACGTGGTTGGCTCCTTCGAGGATACGCTCCGGTGGGGGAACCAGACGCTGGTGAGTCGTGGCAGCAAGGATGCCTTCGTTGCTCGCCTTGACGCAGAGGGATCTTTAGTGTGGCTCTTCCAAATCGGCGGGACACTCAACGACGAGGCTACGGGAGTTGTCACAGATGCTAGCTGCAACGCGTACGTGGTAGGCTGGTACGAGAGCCCGCAGTGTTACATTGGTTCCACCCAGTTCCTTGCGCTGGGTAACAGCTTGGACACGACGAACGCCTTCTTGATTGCCCTTGATGGCTCGACATCGACCCCGGTCTACCGCTGGGCATACCGGATTGGTGGTACGTGGGACAACAGTGGACGGGTTTTCGCTGATCGCGTAGCTCTGCGCAACGACACTGTCTTCGTAGAGGGTCGCTTCCGCCGGCATGCCCACTTTGGAGCTGCGCCTGGTGGAGGAATCGTACAGCTCCAGAGCCCCAGCCCGAACTTCTACTCCACTTTCACGGGCTGGTACCGCGCGAGCAACCAGGTGCTGGGGGCGATGGTGGGAACCTTCACCCCGCGTCCGACGTACAGTGGGACTTCAGTACAGGACGGCTATGGGAACTCCTACGAAGGTGGTGAATTCTCCGGCTCACGAACCTTTGGGACGCTGCGCATCTCCAGTGGTGGCGGGACCGATGGCTACATCAGCAAGCGGGCTTACGTCCCTGCTACGTCGGACATCAGTGATACGAGTTTCGTCGTTGCTGCCCCACAGCTACAGCTACCAGCGGTCCTCTTCTACGTGGGTTCGGCTCCGGTGGGCGTCAGCGTGGATAGTCTCTTCGGTGGTGTGCTATGCAACCGAGGGAACTACCCGGTCGTTGTCGTTCGCACATCGTTCGCTGGGGCAAATCCGGGCGAATTCTCCTTAGTGCAGTCCCTAATAGGCCGAGTGCTCAGGCCTGGAGAGTGCGTAGGGGTAGAAGTCCGTTTCACGCCACAGGTAATCGGACGACGGGAGGCAACGCTCATCGTAGAGGGGGACTGTGGCAACCCTGCACAGATGACGGTGTGGGGAGTCGGATATCCGCCATGTGAGGTCGTCGGAAACGACGTGTCGTTTGCGCGGGTAGCCATAGGGAGTGCGCAGCAGCAGAATGTCTGCGTGCTTCGGAACGTGAGTACGACGCGGACGCTTTCAGGTACAGTCCGTTTGGTGGGACCGCATGCTGCAGACTTCACCGTCTCGCCCCTGGGAGGCTTCACGTTGGCTCCGGGGGAGTGCCTGACGCTGCGGGTAGAGTTCCGCCCGGCTGCACCAGGATTGCGGCGAGCATGGCTGGAGTTTGACCTTGGTCCCGAATGTCAGGTCCGGCCCTCTCAGCTGCAGGGTGAAGGGGCTACAGCAGCAGTGCAGATCAGCTCAGTCGACTGGGGCTACCGCCGCCTTCGGACGGTCACCCCTGCTACAGTAGACATCCGCAACAGTGATGGTAGCCTGTCAGCCCGCATTCTGCGGGTAGCTCTGGCCGGAGTAGATGCTGCTTCCTTCAGTCTGCAGCCGCCAGCGTTGCCTCGGGTCTTGGCGCCGGGTGAGGTCCTCTCCGTACCAGTCGAGTTCCAGCCGCAGCGCGAGGGGTCGCTGAGGGCGCAGGTGGAGGTAGAGGTGGAAGGTGCTCAGGAGCGACTCATCGGGGAGTTGCGGGGGGTGGGAGTACTTCCGAAGGTCGAAGCCCGTGGCTACCGCTTCCAGCCTACCCCCGTGGGGCAGCGTTCGGCCGAACTCGGTAGCATCGAGATCCGGAACGTTGACACGCTCGCACCGCTATTCATCGCGGAGGTGCGATACTTGGACGGGACTACAGAGTTCCCACCCGATGCCGCAGCCCTGGCAGAAGCGCAGAACCGCGTCTTAGCAGTCGGCGAGGTGCTGCGCATTCCCGTGGCCTTCCAGCCTCAGGTGGCAGGGCGTCGGAGTGCGCGTGTCCTGGTAGTTACCGACGCTGCGCCTGGGCCCGAGCTGAATCCCCGAGTTGCTGATACCGTCGAGCTCCTGGGCGATGGTATCGGCGTTACTGTTACTCCGGCAACAACGGACTTCGGCCGAGTCTTGACCTGCTTCTCGGGGGATACGACAGTCACTCTTGTCAACGGCTCCGCCACGGCTCCGCTGCGGGTGATAGCGTACCGCATCACTGGGGATGCCGCAGCCTTCTCCATTACCCCACAGCCGCCGTTTGAGGTGCCAGCTGGTAGGGTGCAGGAACTTCGGGTTCGCTTTTCTCCAACGGAAGCCCGCTCCTACGCGGCGACGGTGCAGTTAGAGAACGAGCAGGGCGTGCCAGTTGGGTTCTCGTTGCGAGGCGAGGGAGTAGTGGTGTCGCTCCAGATTGGTGACGGGACGGTGGTGGACCGCGTGCTGCCAGGGAGCGAGGTAACGGTCCCGCTGGCGCTGCGGGTTGAGCCTCAGATTACTGGGGCACCACAGGAGACGCAGGACCTGTGCTTGCGGGTACGGTATGCCCCAGACTTCCTCCAGTTCCGCCAATGGAGCATGCTGGAGGGGCATCCCTCGTGGGTATGGCAGGTACAGCCAATCGCTGAAGGTGAGCTGCTGCTTCGTGGTCAGGGCAGGACTGGTCCGAACGTGCCGCCGATGAGGTTAGGACTGACCTTCCTGGCATACCTAACCCTGCCGACGGAACGTGCGTTGGAAGTGGAGTTGTGTCCAGGCTCGCTGCTCCCACGGTGCTTGGTACCGGTCGTTCGCGCTCCCAGAGTTCACCTGGCAAATGTCTGCTTCATGAACGGGCGGCAGGTACGCCTCTCGGGTACAGCAGGCATGCTACAAGTGGAGCCGAACCCAGTAGAGCGCGGAGCACCGATCCGTATCGTTGCCTGGCTCACCGAGCCAGCGACTGTGGAGTTGGAGCTCTTCACCGCTATGGGTCGGTCGGTGGCCTCGCTACGACAGGAAGCACTCCCAGCGGGTGAGCATGAGTTCTGGTTGCCAACGCATTCATTCGGCAGTGGGGTCTACTTCTATCGCCTGCGCGTTGGGCCTACGGTCCAGACGGGTTCCTTCGTGATACTGCCGTAGCTTATGCGGTAGTCTGTGAAGCATCGCGCGGAATCCGTAGCAGATGCGTTGGGCACTCTTCATCGTCGTGCTGGCCCTCCTCCAGGGGGCTATTGATGCGTACGTCCTCTGGCGCTGGATGCGCTGGGTGCAAAAGCAAGGGGCACCATCCTGGCTTTACCGGGTTGCTTGGGGGATGGGGGCCGTGATGTTCATCGCAGCGATTGCCTTCTTTGCCTACCGGCGATGGGTTGGGCCCGTCTTGACACCAGAAGGGGCTGTTATCTACGCACTGTTGACGCTGTGGTATCTACCCAAAATGCTGCTTTTCCCTGTGCTACTCCTCACTGACCTCGTTGGCTGGCTGCGTCATCGGTTGAGTCGCTTGTGGCCACGGCCGGTAGCTTCTGCCGTTGATCTGCAGCGCCGACAAGTTCTGTCACTGGCGGGTCTGGGGATCGCGGCGCTTCCTTTCTTGTCCGTTGCTGAAGGGATGGCCCGTACAACCTACCGTCCCCGGCTTTTCACTACGGAGATCCCCATCCCGGGACTTGCGCCAGAGCTGGACGGACTCCGTATCGTTCATCTCTCTGACATCCATGCCGGCTCCTTCTCACGAGAAGACTTCTTCTGGCAGGTCGTCGAGCAGATCCAGCAACTTCGTCCAGAGCTCATCGTGTTTACGGGTGACTACGTCAACTTCCATCCCGACGAACTCCGACGAGCGGAGGCCCCATTGCGCCAACTCTCGGCTCCGTTTGGGGTTTATGGCTGCCTTGGGAACCATGACCACTACATGACCGATACTGGGCACCGCCAATTGCGGCATCGTCTGGAGCAGGTAGGGATCGAGCTGCTGGTCAATGAAGGGCGGATGCTCACCATACGGGGTGCGAAGCTACAGCTTGCTGGTACGGACAACACAGGTTCTGGGCAGCGGTTTGGTGACTTAGACCGGGCGCTGGCGGGGTTGAGCTCGGAAGTGCCGACAATTCTGCTCTTCCATGATCCCCGCTTCTGGGAGTGGGAAGTGGAGGGCAAAGCCCCTGTGACGTTGGGCCTCTGTGGGCATACCCATGGGGGACAGGTAGGCTTACAGCTCTTGGGACAAGAGTGGAGTGTCGCGCAGTTGGTCTATCGGTACTGGGCAGGGCTCTATCAGACAGGTCAGCAGTGGCTCTACGTCAACCGAGGACTCGGCTTCGTTGGACCCGCCGTGCGGATGGGCATTCCACCGGAGATTGCCCTGTTGATACTGCGTCGGGCATGAGGGGCGGAGCTGTGTCGGTTCGGTGGTGTGCTCCGTTAGCTGCTGTAGCGCTCCAATCGTCCAACCTCTGCAGGGTTGCCAGGGAAGGGATAGGAGGGCAGGGTCGCGGCGTTGAGACCTATTGGGAGCGTGTAGTTCGTTCGCTACTGCGGGATTCGCGGAAGGCATGAAGCAGGTCGAGCAGGAGTTGGTCCAAGCAGCACTGACAGAGCTCGAGTTCCCGAAGGTCATCCAGCAGATTGCCTCGCTCTGCCTGTCAGAGCTGGGACGAGAGAAGGTCTTAGAACTCCGTCCGACGACGGACCTTGAGTGGTTGCAGCGGGAGCACGGGATACTGGAGGAGATGGTAAGGCTCCTCCGGCAGGGGGTACCGTTCCCATGGACTCCTGTACCCGACGTACGGCGGCAGCTCCGGAAGTCAACTATCGAGAACGCGATGCTGCTGCCGACGGAGCTGGTGGATGTTCGGGAGTTACTGCAGCTCTCGCGCGCCGTACGCCAAGAGCTGATTCGGCAGGCAGAGCTACCTCTGCTGCGGGCACTCGGTGAGCAGTTGTACCAGAACCGCTTGCTGGAGCGACACATCAGCGATGCGGTTGATGAAACCGGCGGCGTTCGGGACGCTGCTTCTCGGGAGCTGGCACGGATTCGCGCCGAGATGCAGCGTGTGGCAGCGTCCTTGCGGACACGCCTGCGGCGCATCCTACGCCGCTTCGTTGAAGACGAGCTGGCGATGGACGAGTTCATCACACAGCGTGAGGGTCGTTTCGTCGTGCCCATCCGCGTGGAGCACAAAAACCATATTCCCGGCATTATCCACGGCGTTTCCCAGACAGGGGCAACCGTTTTCCTCGAACCAGCGGAAATCTTTGAGCTCAACAATGAGCTGGCACTCTTAGCCGATGCAGAACGGCGAGAAATAGAGCGGATTCTCCGTGTCTTGACGGCGGAGGTTGGTTCATGCGCGGCTGAGCTTCTGCACTCCCTGGAGATACTAGCCCTTCTGGACAGCCTCTACGCCCGTGCCCGCTACGCCGTGCTCTACGGAGGGCAGAAGCCAACGATTGCTGAAGATGGCGAGATTGTACTGCAGCAGATCGTCCACCCCCTGTTAGTGGCTGCTCGTGGGCGTAGCGCCGTGGTCCCTTTGGACATAGAGTTCCGGAGCACTGTTCGCGGACATCTCATCTCTGGCCCAAACGCCGGTGGGAAGACGGTAGCGCTGAAGAGTGTAGGACTCAACATCTTGCTGGCGCTCAGTGGTATCTTCCCCTTGGGCTACTGCCGAACACCCGTTCTCACAGTGCTGACGGCTATTGGGGACCAACAGTCGATCGAGCAGAACCTGAGTACGTTCAGCTGGCAGGTAGTGCGGATTCGTGACATCCTCCAGTGTAGTGGCCCCAGAACGTTGGTGCTGATTGACGAGATCTGTGCTGGTACGGATCCGACTGAGGGCGCAGCGCTAGCTTCAGCCATCATCGAAGAGCTCCTTCATCGCCAGGCTTACTTCGTGGTGACCACGCACCAATCGTCCCTCAAAGTCTTCGCGCTCCATCGGGAGGGGATTCAGAACGATTCGCTGGAGTTCGACCAAGCACGGTTGCAGCCCACGTACCGCTTCCTGCCTGGAGTTCCTGGCAACAGCTATGCTTTTGCGATTGCTGCAAACTTTGGTCTCCCAGAGTCGTTGATCCGTCGAGCTGAGGCCTTCTTAGGCAGTCGCCATCGGGAGCTGGAGGAGGGGATTGCTGCCGTACAGGCCCTTCGCCAGCAGTGGCAGCAGTTAGAGCGGGAGGCACGAGAGCGTGCAGAGCGGGCCCAGCAGCTCCTCCAGCGCTACGAAGAGCAGCTCCGCCATCTCCAGCAGCGCCGGACAGAGCTTCTCGGCCAGACCCGGCAAGAAGTACGCCAGCTCTTCCAACAAGCTCAGAGTCTCATCGAGCGGACAATCCGGGAGATTCGGGAGCAGCAGCGCCCCTTGAATGAAATCCGCCAGGAGTTCCTCCAGAAGCGAGAGGCCATCCTTCAAGCTCTAAGCGTTCCAGAAGAGGAGCCTTCAGGGGTGGCTTCGGAGGTAGCGGCTTCATTTGCTCCTGGGATGTGGGTGCGAATGGAGGGGATGCAGACACCAGGGCGCATCTTGGAACTTGATGAGCACCGTCGGATGGCAGTTGTGGAGTTCGATGGCCTGAAGCTGCACGTTGGTGTTGAAAAGCTCCAGCCGGCAAAGCCTCCGCGCGAAGGAACAGCCCGTCCGACGGACGATGTCCCACTCGTCATTGCCCCTACTAGTGTCGATGTCCGTGGGATGCGGGCAATTGAGGCGATTTCGACTGTTGACCGCTTTCTGGCCAAAGCGCTCCAAGGCAATGCCCTCCAGGTGCGAATCATCCATGGCAAGGGTACAGGAGCTCTCCGCCAGGCACTCCACCAGTTTCTGGCAACCCACCCGGCTGTGGCAGAGTATCGCTTAGCTGACGCCACTGAAGGGGGAGCGGGGGTGACGATCGTGACGCTGCGCTGACGCTAATGTTGCCATTACGTGTTGTCTTCCTGTGGCACTACCATCAGCCGGACTACCGCTGGCAGGGGCGAGCGCTGCTGCCATGGGTGCGGCTGCGGGCAGTGAAGGACTACCTACCGCTATTCCGCTTCTTCGCTGAACTTGCGGATTTCCGCTGCGTCTTCAACGTCGTGCCTTCCCTGCTGCAGCAACTGGTGGACTATGCTGCTGGGCATCCCTTGGACACGATGGAAGAGCTGAGCCTTTGGGCAAGTGCGGGTGGTCCTGAGCAACAGCGCCAGCCATACTGGAAGATGGTTGAACCGCCGCGCCCGCTCCTCCGGCGCTTTCCAGAGTTGGAAGCCATATGGCAACGCTGGCAGGCGGGTGAGCTGCTCGAAGAGCAGGAGTGGCGTGATCTCCAGATGTGGCTTCAGTTGGTGTGGATGGCTCCGCACCGCTCTGCTATGCCCGTTGTGGACGAATGGTTTCGGCGGGCCCGAGGCTTTCGTGGAGATGACCTCTGCATGCTCGTCCGTCTGCAGCGGGCACTGGCGGGAGAAGCATTGTCAGCCTTGCGTTGGGCAATCGGGAACGGCGGTATTGAACTGAGCTGCTCGCCGTTCTACCATCCGGTGCTGCCTCTGGTGTGCGATACCGACGCTGCCAGGGAGAGCGATCCCGAGTTGCCTCTTCCGCATCCTCCTTTCCGCTTTCCGGCTGACACGTGGATGCACTGCGTCCGGGCACGGCAGCTCTGTTGGATGCTGCTCGGCAGAGTTCCTGAGGGAATGTGGCCTCCGGAGGGCGCACTCAGCACAGAGGCACTCCACTGGATGGCAGCCTCCGGGGTTCGATGGACAGCTACAGATGAAGTCCAGCTCTTCCGTTCGCTGCCTTCTGCACCGACGCTACAGAAGTACCTGCCGCATCGCATACTGACCCCAGCAGGGCCACTCGTTGTATTCTTCCGCGATCGTGAACTCTCGGACGTAATCAGCTTCCGGTACTGGGAGTGGGGACCCGAAAGGGCTGTTGAAGACCTCTTCCGCCACCTTTGGGACATCCGCAGCGAATTGCTGCGGACGTATGGAGAAGGCATCATGAGGGTTGCAAGCGTCATGATCGCTGTGGACGGAGAGAACTGCTGGGATAGCTATCCAGACGATGGGGTGTCCTTCTTGCGGGCTCTCGTTGAGCGCTTTAGAACAGAGCCATGGGTAACGACAGCAACTTGCCAAGATGTGCTGAAGGAGGCTGAGGAGGGAGAATTGCCGAAGCTACCGCGGTTCCACACTGGTTCCTGGGTAGAGGGATCTCTGCGCATCTGGATAGGGACAGAGCAACACAATGAGGCTTGGGAGCTACTACGTACTGCGCGTGAGGAGCTGGAAGCGACTCGCCATCGTCTACCACCCGAGGTGTGGAAGAGGGCATACGAGCACCTCCTTGTCGCTGAAGGCTCCGATTGGTTCTGGTGGCTCAGTCCGGAACATCCAACCCCGGCCGCTCCGGTATTTCGCGAGCTCTTCCGGCGGCACGTTGCAGCAGCCTTGGACTATACACGTGGCTTGTGAAGGGAGCTACCATTGTATCGCTGCCAGTTTGTAATTTTGTGCTCCGGATGATCGCGGGGTGGAGCAATGGGTAGCTCGCCAGGCTCATAACCTGGAGGTTGCAGGTTCAAGTCCTGCCCCCGCTACGATGATGAGGAGGTCGGGTTGCAAAGCCCGCCTCCTCTTTTTGTTGAACTGGAGGCTACAGCAGTGCGAGAATCTCTCAGGACGGCTGCGGCAATAGCGCTCTCGCTGTTCTTGGCATACGGCGTCCTCCGCCTGGTAGGCTGGGTACTAGGCTTCGTCGTAGAGTTTACCCTGAATCTTGCCTTCCTCATCCTGCTCGGCATCGTCGCGGTGCCTATCTACTTGGTGCTTCGCAAGAAGGTGTTCTGAGGCTGCAATGTGGTGGGGTGCTGGGATGCGGTGGCGCGCGGTGGTTCTCCTTACTGTGGTAATAGGGAGCGCGGCAGCTCAGCGTCGTGCTGATTCTTTGACTGTGGAGGTAGCGCGGTGGTTTGCCCGTGACCTCATGGAGTTGAATGCCATTCCATTCATGCAGCCCCTCGTGACAACAGTGAATGCCATCTCTAACTCGCGCTTCTTCCGACATGCGCCGCTCCCACCCAGCAAGCAGAGCTTCTACTTCCGCTTTGGTTTCCACTCCATGGTGGGGCTGGTTCGCGAAAGCCAGCGTACCTACGTTCCACGGGCACCAAACGACAGCGTGCTGCGGCTGGAGCCCTATGCCCAGCTGCGATTTGTCAACAACCAGCCCGTGCTGGTGATCGTGGATACGGCTGGGCTCATCGCTAGCATCCTGCGGTATCTCTTCTACGAGGGCATTCGGGAGGATAGCATCAGACTCCCAGAGCGGGCAGCGACGGTCTTCGGGTACCTGCCGGCGGGGATTGTGATTCCCCGGGACTACCTCATCCGGCGAATTCAGCGTGATCCGCTGTACCAGATGCTCTCTCCAGCAGCACGAGCAACACTGGATTCGGCGTTGGCACGTGTCCCTGCTGTCCGCTTTGAGCTTCCACCGGGCCAGAATATGCACACTATCTTCGCTGCTGTGCCGCAGGTCGAGCTCGGCGCTCTGTGGGGGACAGAGCTTCTACTTCGTCTCATCCCGCCTGTACAGTGGGACCGTAACGTCGGGCACTTTGCCTTCTGGGGGATTGGGTTGACGCACTCGCTGTCCCAGTACTGGGAGGCTGCGGGAGCGCCAGTGCAAGCGGCGGTTCAGGTTGTGTACCAGGGTACGGCGCTCCGGAATACCATTGGGGAGACAGGAGCCCGCCTCCGTGCTTGGGCGGCGATATGGAGTGCGAACGTGCATGCTGCCTATGTCCTTCCTCGGCTAGGGACGCTGCTCTACCTCGGTGCTGCCTGGGAGCGGATACAGATTGAGTCGGAGTACACCTTCGTGTTGCCCATAGAAGTACAGCTCCGGCTGGGGTTACTGCCGGAGGATAAGCGGCCTACACCTGAACAGCCTGGCGATACAAAGCCCCAGGTAGTGCGTCCTCTGCTGACGGATACCAACTGGAAGCTGACTCTTGGCGTTGCCCAGCCTATAGGGCCGGTCACCGTGGCAGTGGATGGCAGTCTCAGCAAGTTCCCGCTGCTCAGCTTCGGAGTTTTGTACAGGTGGTGACAGGAGGTTGGGGACTAAGTACATCGGACGTTTCAGCGAGCGTCGCGTATTTTTGCGGAGAGCGCTCGCAGAAGCCGGCTCATGGCGCGGCAGGTTGCCGTCCCAACGTGTGAGTACTGTCCCCTACGCTCCCACAACGCTCTCCGGACCCTTGAGCAGGGTGAGGCTACTGCACTAGACGAGGTCAAAGGGTGTTATTTCTACCGGCGTGGTGAGATTATCTTTCGCGAGGGGAGCTATCCGGCTGGCATCTACTGCGTCCACCAAGGTGCTGTGAAGCTCTACCGGAGCGACGCGCTCGGGAACTTGGTCATTGTGCGCCTTGCCAAGCAAGGGGACCTCTTAGGCTACCGTGCCCTACTCAGCAACGAGCATTACACAGCCACGGCTGAAGCGCTGGAGGACTGCATCGTCTGCTTCATCCCACGGCCGACTTTCTTCGAGGTACTCCGCCGCAATGCAGGCCTAATGGCTGCTATAACGGAGCTGTTAGCACGCGACCTACGTACGGCCGAAAGCCGGCTGGCCTCGTTGGCCCAGAAGACAGTACCGCAGCGTCTGGCCGAAATCCTCCTCTACCTTCGGGAGCTTTTCGGCGAGGACGAGTCGGGAGCCCTCAAGACCAGCATGACGCGTCGCGAGTTAGCAGAGTTGGTTGGTACCGCTCCCGAGACGGTCATCCGTTTGCTGAGCGACTTCCAGCGGAAGGGACTGGTGTCGGTTGATCATCGCCACATTCGGGTACTGGACCCAGTAGGCTTGGCACACGTGGCAGAGCTCTACGACTGACGGCCTTACCGTGGTGGGCCATAGAGGGGATTGTGGAGGAGCGAGGAATCCGTGAGGCTGTGCAGAAACGCTGCGAGGGCCTCTACTTCTTCCGCTGAGAGTCCCAAGGGGCGAATGCGCGGGTCCTTGGAGGCGACGGGATAGCCGCCACGGTTGTAGCGCTGTAGGACCTCATGGAGAGTGCCGAGAGAGCCATCGTGTAGGTACGGAGCGGTAACTGCGACGTTACGGAGGCTGGGAGTGCGGAAGCGAGCGTAGTCAGCCGGCCGGCCTGTAACGCCAGCTCGGCCCGCGTCCCAGTAGTGGGCCAGCAGTCCATTGCAGTGAAAACGGTGGTCAGTAAAGAGGGGTGGGGGATGGCACTCAGCACAACCCACGCGGAAGAAGAGCTGCATGCCCTGGTGTTGCTGAGGACTCAGCGCGGAAGAATCCCCAGCGCGGAAGCGGTCATAGGGCGAACTTCCGCTCAAAAGCGCTCGGACGAAAGCTGCTAATGCTTTTGCTGCCAGCATTGCTGAAGGGGCGGTCCCAAAGGCACGGCGGAACGCTTCTCTGTAGCTTGGATGCCGCTGTAGCCGGTTCGATAGCGCGGTGGTGTCTGTCCAGCCAAACCCGAGGGGTGAGGTGAGGACTGCAAGGATTTCCTGCTCCAAGCTGTTGGATGCCCCGTCCCGTAGGAGCGTGGGGACGTAAACAGCGTTTGCTAATGAGGGGGTATTCCGCCAGTGCTTACGGCCGTGAGTGCCGGGGCTAAGGGATCTAGAATCAGCAAAGGCATACTGCTGTCGGTGGCATGAGGCGCAGGCCACAGTCCCGGTCGGCGATAGGGCTGAGTCGTAGAAGAGAAGGCGTCCGAGGGCGATCCGTTCGGGTGTTAGCGGGTTGTCTGGTGGTACCGGGATGGGAGGGAAGCCTGCGGGAGGGCGAACTTCTGCGAATTCCGGGGCTTCTGTGGGAGGTAGCGAGGGATACGAGCAGTGGAGGCCGATAACCGCAGCAAGCAAGACGGGGCCGCTACGGAGTGCCTCCCTCATCGTTCATGCTGAGGATTTGGTGTACCTTTGCCCGGAATTCCCGGGCTTCACGCCCCTGGAGTCCAGATTCCTCTAGAAGCTGTTCCGTGAGAGGTTCTCCGCGGAGTAGACGGGCTAACGCCCGCTGCTCGAGGCGGGAGAAGGTGAGGGCGTTGAGGACGTAGTCCTCAAAAGCCTCCCAACAGAGGGGGACGACGACCTTGACGATCTCGGCAATTGCCTGTGCGTAGACGCGGAGCTCATACTGGGCATGGTCATCCAACCGCAGGCGCAGGAAGTGGAAGAGGTTGTGCAGGTCGATCTTCCAGTACCACTCCGTGTACACCGACAGGGGCAGCGTAATCCGGGCGAGTTCGCGGGCAAGGTTTTGCTGCAGCAGGAACTGGTACTCGGCATATAGCTGAGCCTGTGTGTGCTGAATCCGTTCCTGCAGTGCTCGGGCAATCTCTAGGGGAAAGGGTTCTTCGGCACGGCCTTGCTTGTTGATGGGATGTTGTGGACGGAGCTGGGAGAGCTCCGGCACGTAGAACTCCTCCCGCATAACGGAGTAGCGACCGCTGTACTCGTTGACGTTCGCAGTCCGGTGCCGAATCCACTGCCGCGCTACGAAGATGGGGAGCTTGACGTGGAACTTGAACTCCACCATCTCGAACGGAGAAGTGTGGCGGTGGCGCATGAGGTAGCGAATAAGCTTGCGGTCATCGCTAACGGTGCGAGTTCCTTCGCCGTATGAGACACGGGCAGCCTGGACTACTGCAGCGTCATCTCCCATAACATCCACGAGCCGCACGAAGCCCTTGTCGAGGCAGCGGAATTCTTTGCCTAAGAGGGCGGCAACCTCAGGTCGCATGGTCTGAGCCTACTGCTAGCGACGAAATTAGCAAAGCCGCCGAAGGCAATAGAGCCGCGAGAGGCGTGGATCAGCTAATTTCGCACTGGGACCGAGTCCCGCGCGGCTGCTACAGGCTCAACCCCGCCAGGTCCGGAAGGAAGCAACGGTAGGCCTGGAGGCGGCGCGACGCGGTCGGCTTGGTCCCCTTGTTCTTTCTATCTTCTGGCATGCCAGGGCCTTGACGGTTTGTGCCTGTTGTGCTAAATTTGTGGCGTCTTCTTCAATGCCTGCAGGAGCTGCAGCACTCCTGTAGGTATGCAGCAGCAGATGAGGGAGTGGCGAGAATACAGCTCGCGTCTGCGAGGGGTGGAGGGCGCATCCCGTTCGAGGGTGGCCCCTTCTGGGCGAAAGACCCAGAAGAGGGGGGTGCTACCTTACGTGGGGGCGGCTGTAGGACTCGTCGCAGTGGCCATTCTCGTGGCCGTTGCTTGGTGGCAGCGGCAGCCCATCCAGCGGGTTTCCTTCGAGGGTGTTCACCACGTAGATACAACGGAGCTGCTGGCGCTGTTGCCAACAGCACAGCGTCTCCACGGGCAGGTAGACTTAGAACAGTGGCGTGCGGCGCTCCAGCAACACCCGTTGATTGCCTCCGTTGATGTTTACTGGAGTGCTCCTGGGGTAGTCCAAGTGGCTGTCCAGGAGCGGGACATCGTGGCTGCACTTCAGGTGGCCAACGGTGTTCGGCTGCTGGATGCGACGGGAGCGGTGCTGCCTGTGCCGTCCCAGTGGCTTCTGACCCAGATTCCGAGGGTTGAGCTTCCTTCAGAGGGGACAGCGGCAAGGGATGCTGTCCTCCACCTCCTCCGTCACGTTCCACGTGACTCTGTTGCCGTCATCCGTTGGGATGAGTTCTGCGGCTGGAATGTCCAGCTGCGTAATGGAACTGTCCTCTGCATCGGCGATACTGGGCGGGTGCTCAGCAAATGGCGCCAGTGGCTGCACTTTCGACGGTTCGCTGCCTCTGATCTGCCACTGTGGGTGGACCTGCGCTGGCGAGGGGTTGTCGTCGTACGGCCACTAGTCCAACAGGAGACAGCATTGCAATGAGGCGCGAGATGAACCGCCAACAGCAGACGCAGGATATCGTTGTCGGCTTAGATATCGGCACCACAAAGGTCTGCGCCTTGGTTGCCCAGCGCCAGCCAGAGAGCAGGGAGCTACAAGTGCTTGGTATCGGTACTGCTGCCAGTGAAGGTCTAAACCGCGGTGTGGTCGTCAACATCGAGAAGACCATCCACTCGATTACGCGGGCGGTAGAACAGGCCGAGCAGCGCTCGGGTATTCGAATTGAGCGCGTCACCGTTGGGATTGCCGGAGACCATGTGCGGGCTCAGCAGACGCACAGCGTCGTTGCCATCTCCAATCCCCATCGAGTCATCACAGCCGATGACGTTGCCCGGCTGTTGGAGGAGGCCCGGAGGGTTGCATTGCCACCGGATCGGGTGATTCTCCACCTCATCCCCCAAGAGTACATCGTGGACGGCCAGGACGGCATCTCCGATCCGGTCGGAATGAGCGGAGTCCGTATGGAAGCGCGAGTCTGCATCGTTACGGCATTATCGACAGCACTCCAGAACCTCTTTCGGTGTGTTGAGCGTGCTGGACTCCACGTGGAGCACGTCGTGCTTCAGCCCCTTGCCAGCAGTTATGCTGTCTTAGAGCCTGAGGAGCGCGAGGTTGGAGTGGCGCTAGTGGACATTGGTGGGGGCACGACCGACATCGCCATTTTCGAGGAGGGGGTGTTGCGGTATACGGCAATGTTTGGGATTGCCGGGCGACAGATCACCGATGACATCCGACGTGGCCTCGGGATTATTGCAGCGCAGGCTGAGGAGATCAAGCAGCGCTACGGACACGCTCTGTCGGAGAGCATCCTCCACGACGAGCTCTTCTCTATCCCCGGCATCGGGGGACGGAGGCCGATGGAGATTAGCAAGAGCCTCCTCTGCCAGATCATCCAACCGCGCGTGGAGGAGATCCTGGAGTTCGTGCTCGGAGAGATACACCGTGCTGGATATCTCAACCGGCTGCCGGCTGGGGTGGTGCTGACGGGCGGGACAGCTCTTCTACGAGGCGTCGACGAGTTAGCGCAACGGGTCCTCCAGATGCCGGTCAAGATTGGCTTCCCGACGGCCTGTGGCGGCCTAGCCTCGGAGATAGCTCATCCAATGTACTCAACCGCTGTTGGGCTGGTCTTGTTTGCTTTAGAGCAGCGAAACCAGCCACAGCCTCGGAAGCGCTCACTCTTCCAGCGTCTGAAAGCACTCTTCACGGAGTGGTAGCGGTATGTCCAACCTACAAACCGAGGGCGCCATGATCGCTTTGGAACCAACGATACGGCATGGTGCCTGCCTTCGAGTGATCGGTATTGGAGGCGCTGGCGGGAATGCCATCAATACGATGATTGAACGTGGCCTTCGGAGCGTTGATTTCATCGCGGCGAACACGGATATCCAAGCGTTGGCAGTCAATCGGGCACCGGTCAAAATCCAACTGGGCAAAGAGTTAACGCGAGGCCTGGGATCAGGTTCTGATCCTGCTGTAGGGCGGCAGGCAACGGAGGAGAGCGCTGACGAGATTCGCGATGCTCTGGTTGGCAGCGATATGGTCTTCATTACGGCTGGTATGGGGGGCGGTACAGGAACAGGGGGAGCACCGGTTGTGGCCCGTATTGCGCAGGAGCTGGGTGCATTAGTGGTGGCTATTGTGACGAAGCCCTTCCAGTGGGAGGCACGGCATCGGATGCAAGTTGCAGAGGCTGGGATCGCTGAGCTGCGGAAGCATGTGGATGCTCTCATCATCGTGCCCAACCAGCGTCTCCTCAGCATCATTGACCGGAATACCAGCGTCCGGGAGGCCTTCCAGCGGGTTGACGAGGTGCTCTACAACGCAACCCGCGGAATTGCAGATATCGTCGCGGGCTGCGGCTACATCAACGTCGATTTCGCCGATGTGCGGACGATCATGAAGGGCATGGGAGATGCCCTCATGGGGATGGGCTGGGGACGCGGTGAACACCGGGCTATTGAGGCAGTTCAGGCTGCTCTCAATTCACCGCTCCTGGAGGGGATTACCATTGCAGGGGCGCGTGGAGTGCTGGTCAACATTACTGGCGGCTCGGACCTGGCGATGTATGAAGTCTCGGAGGCTATGCAGCTCATTGAGGAAGCTGCTGGCAGTGAAGCTAACATCATCCACGGCATCGTCATGAGGGATGAACCCTGCGAGGAGATTAGCATCACCTTGGTAGCGACGGGCTTTGCGACGTCTGCTGTATCGGTCTCTGAGCTGCACGTCCAGGAAGCATTCCCTGCGATGCAAGAGGCTGCTGCTGTCGCTACTAGCGGAGGCTATCCTCGTCAAGCCATCCCTGCTTCCAGTCCCGTCGGCGCGCAGGAGCTTCAGATGTACGACGAGCCTGCTTTCTTGCGGCGCGGTAGCGTACGGGTCGTCTCAGCCAGTAGCAGTGTGTTAGAGCAGCCTGCGTTCTTGCGGAAGCTCGTTGACTGAGCACGGGCTAGCGTACTGACTCAGTGTCAGAAGGATTGGCTTGAGAGCGCTCGGCTGCCTGGGCCAGGAGATACGCCTTGATAAGCTCGTCCAGCTCCCCGTCGAGAACGGCATAGGCGTCGCTGGTCTTGAAGTCTGTCCGGTGGTCTGCCACCATCAGGTACGGGTGGAGGACGTAGGAACGGATTTGGCTCCCCCACTCAATCTTCCGCTTCGTCTTCTCCAGCGCTGCCCGCGCAGCAGCCTGCTCTTCCAACTTCTTCTGGTACAGCTTCGCCCGCAGAATCTTCAGCGCTCGTTCGCGGTTCTGGTGTTGGGAACGTTCCTGCTGGCAGGTGACGACAATTCCCGTGGGGATGTGGCGGATGCGGACGGCCGTCTCTACTTTGTTAACGTTCTGCCCACCATGCCCGCTAGCACGGAAGGTCTCAATCTCCAGCTCCTCCGGGCGAATGACGATGGTGTCGTCGATCTCCACCAGTGGGTAGACAAAGACGGAGGCAAAGGAAGTGTGCCGACGCGCATTAGCATCGAAGGGTGAGATACGTACGAGCCGATGGACGCCACTCTCTGCCTTCAGGTAGCCGTAGGCGTAGGGTCCGCGGATCTCCAGAGTAGCTGACTTAATCCCCGCCTCCTCTCCTTCCAGCAGGTCCACCAGCTCTACCGTGTAGCCGTGGCGTTCTGCCCAGCGGGTGTACATCCGCAACAGCATCTCAGCCCAGTCTTGGGCTTCCGTCCCGCCAGCTCCGGCGTGGATCGTCAGTAGAGCATCGCGGGAGTCATCGGGGTCCGAGAGGAGGTAGCGGAGCTCCAATGCTTCGACGACTTGTCTCAGCTTGCCGAGTTCCCGCTCCAACTCCGCGCTGAGGCTCAAGTCCCGCGCTTCTTCGGCCAGCTCAATGAGCGCTGCAACGTCGCTGAGGAGGCGTTGGACGCGTTCCCACTGCTGTCGCTCTTCGCGGAGGACCCGGAGTTGGCGATGGAGCTTCTGGAGGCGGCGAGGGTTCTCCCAGACCTCGGATGAATGGAGTTCAGCCTCGCATGCAGCTTCGCGGTCTGCCAACGCTGCGGGGTCAAAGATAGCCTCGTAGTGACTCTACGCGCTCGGACAGCTCCTGGAGGCGCTGCTTGAAGGGCTCGAACATCACTGTGCAGCTTTTCTGTGGCACCACGTACGAAATTACGCGCCCATGGTGGCTTTTCGGGCATGCCACCAATAACGAGTAGCCGTCTGCGTTTCTACCGCTGTGTGAGAATGCGTGGGGAATTCGGCATGCATCCCGAGCTCCAAGAGGGCTTCCGGCAGCAGATGCAGTTGGAGTTCACCTCGGCCTATACTTACCTCGCAATGGCCGGGTACTGTGCCTCACAGGGACTCCAAGGAATGGCGCATTGGCTCCGGCTGCAGTGGGAGGAGGAGCTCAAGCACGCGCTCAAAATCTTTGACTTCCTGCTGGAGCGCGGAGTTGCTCCGCGCCTAATGGCGTTAGAACAACCCCCAGCCGAGTGGGAGTCCCCTCGGAAGCTCTTTGAACAAGCCCTTGCCCACGAGCAGAGGGTGAGTAGAAGCATCCACGAGCTGTATCGGAGGGCTGTCGAGCTGCAGGACTACTCGGCGCAGGTCTTCTTGCAGTGGTTCGTGGAAGAGCAGGTGGAGGAAGAGAGCCAGGCTCGGCAGGTGCTGGAGGAGCTTCGACTGGCGGGAGATACGGGCCTGGGACTCTACCTCGTAGACCGGCGGCTGGGTGAGCGGGAGGCAGAAGACTGAGCTGCGTCACGGCGGTGAGCTAAAGAGGCGTGCTATTTTTGGGGTGGTTGGCATGTGAGGTCCACTGCTGCGATGATCTTCCCGCCGGGACATCTCTTGGGACAGATTCAGCGCCTGCAGCAGGAAGCTGCCCGCTTGCGAGCAGAAGCAGTGCATAGAACGGTCACCATTGATGTCGGAGCAGGGGCGGTGCGCGTCACCGTCGGGGGCGATCTGCGTGTTCGCCATATCGTCATTGCCCCTAATGCGCTGGAAGACCCCCAGACGCTGGAACACCTCCTCGTTACTGGCATCAACAAGGCCCTGGAAGCAGCGCAGGAGATGGTGCAGCAGACGCTGAGGCCGCTGGAGCATCTGTTCCCAGCGGGCGTGGACTACCTGGCACGGCTGTAGGCGATGCAGTATCCGTCGGCAGCGGTCCAGAGGGTCGTAGAGCTCTTCACCAGTCTCCCTGGCATTGGGCGCCGTACGGCCCTACGGCTGACGTTCTTCCTCCTTCGCCAAACACCAGAGTTTATAGAGAGCTTCGCTGAGGCTCTTCGGAACCTAAAGCAGCAGGTCCGCTACTGCTCACAGTGCTTCACGTTCACCGAGACAGATCCCTGCCCGATCTGTGCTTCGCCACAGCGTGACCGCTCACTCCTCTGCGTTGTGGAGGAGCCAATGGATGTGCTGGCTATCGAGCGCACAGGAGAGTACCGCGGGCTGTACCACGTGCTGCACGGAGTGCTCAATCCACTCAACGGAGTGGGACCGGAAGAGCTAAAGGTTCGGGAACTTGTGGCGCGCATCTCTTCCGGAGTGGCCGAGGTCATCTTGGCGCTCAGTCCGACGGTGGAGGGGGATGTGACGGCGCAGTACTTGGCGCGGCTGCTGAAGCCGCTGGGCGTGCGCGTCACGCGGATTGCGCAGGGGGTGCCGATGGGGAGCGCGTTGGAGTTCATGGACGAGGCGACCCTGTCGCGTGCCCTCAGTGGGCGTCATCCCATGGAGTGAGGCTCCTGCGGAACGGGTCCGCAGCGTTTTCCTAGAGGAGAAAGCGCAGATTTGCCCCACGGGCTTCGCGCTCAACAATTTTTACGGCGTCGTGAGGTGTTCCACCAAACTCGTGGAGGGTCCAATGAGGTGCGCGGCAGGGCTTTGAGTAGCTGTCTTGATGCTCTGCGCTGAGGCAGTAGGGCAGCGCTTAGTGTGGCTGGGGACGGGCAACCAGCCGTACAGCGTTGCTCTGGACGTCTCAGCCGATGGCTCGGTGGTCGTCGGATACCTGACAGATGGCGCGGAACTTGCACAGGCATTCCGCTGGACTGCGGCAACGGGCATTCAGGAGCTGGGGACTTTCGGGGGACGGGGTAGTGTCGCCCGCGCAGTTTCGGCAAACGGCCTGGTCATCGTCGGCGAGGCCGACAGCGCTAATGGTGCCATCCGGGCCTTTCGTTGGACAGCACAGACGGGGATGGTAGACTTGGGGACGCTCGGTGTAAGCCCCAGTGTGGCGTACGATGTTTCTGACGACGGCTCGGTTATTGTGGGTGTATCAACGGGGGGACCTCCGTCCCAATGCAGCGGGCCTTTCGGTGGCGGGGCTAGGGAGATGCGAAGTATCTCAGGCGATAGGGTAGGTGAAGCCCGGGGGGTTTCTGGGAATGGAGCTGTCGTTGCAGGCCATATGCTCGACCCGACCAGTTTCTCCATCACCGCCTTCCGATGGACAGAGGCGGGTATGCAAACGCTCGGCTCGCTGCCGGGGTATGGGATGAGTCGGGCGAACGGTATCTCGCAGGACGGTTCGGTCATCGTTGGAGAGGCCATGGATGCAACGGGAGCGCGCTGGCGTGCCTTTCGTTGGCGGAATGGAACTATGCAAGATTTGGGCAGCCTTGGGGGTGGGAATAGTCGTGCCCTCGATGTCTCGGGTGATGGCAGCGTCGTTGTGGGAGCGGCGGAGGTGACATCAGATGAATCCCGTGCCTTCCGCTGGACGCAGGGGACAGGGATGCAGGACCTCAACGTCCTCTATGCCGGTCTGTTGCAGGATGGCTCCAGGTTGACATCGGCCGAGAGGGATCTCCTCGAATGGTCGCTTCATCGTCGGTGCTGGCTACAACGCCAGGGCTAGGCGGTTAGAGGCCTACCTGCTGGATACGGGAGGAAGTAACTCCGGTGGCAAATAGCCCTGCGGCATTGCTTCTGCTGCGGGTGGAACCCCAACCCGTGGAGGGGCAGGGGTAGGTGCGTGTCCAGCACGAGGGGACCTTGGAGCGAGTAGAAGTCGTGGACACGCTGGGGCGTTGTGTTGCTGGGGTAGGATGTGACGTCCCAGCCTTCGGCATAGCGTCGCTGCTGCTGCCGGCATTGCCTGCGGGGGTGTCACGGTCGTCGCCCGTGCCGGGGAGATGGTGGCCGCTGAACGGTTCGTAGTCGTGCGGTGAGGGCCGCAAGAGGCTACGAGGACACTGCAAAGGGCAGGCATCCTTCGGTGGCTTGTGGGGTCCTGCTGAGACCGTAGGGGTAAGGCCCCAAAAGGAATGCGTTCGTGTTGCTACCGCACTTCGACCTCTTGTTCCTCCGACAGCGGGGACTGTCCGTTCGCCGTCATGACACGGACGGCATACCGGTAGCGCCCACGCCCGACCAATTCGGCATCCACGAAGCGCTGCGCCGGAGGATCGATGGTGCGGTACATCTGCAGCGGGTTGTCGTCAACGGCGCGGTAGAGGACGTACCAGTGGCGCTCGGTGGAACGTGGGGTGTAGCTCCATTCCACGACAACAACCCCTCGGGCGCTATCATACGCCGCGCGGACACTTTCCACGGGCGGCCGCTCCACGGTGCCGTAGGGGCGCGCCGGGACCGGCAGTGCCCGTTCCGAACGGAGGCCAGTGCGGTCCACCGCCTCCAGGGTGTAGTCGTACGTCACCCGTTCAACGACGGCAGTGTCGGTAAACTGCTGTGCGGTAGCAGGGAGCTCGGCGCGGACGGTCCAGCCCGTGTCGCCTCGGGCACGGCGGTAGAGGACGTGCTTGGCAACGTCCGTGCTGGTGGAAGGGTTCCACGTCAGGACGACGCGGTCTGCGAAGACACGCACATCCGTAAAGACGGGTGCTACCGGCGGGACAACGTCTGGCCGCTTCAGCGCAATGATGGGCGATGGATCGGAGTGGAAGTACCGGTTGTCCACCGCCACAACGCGGTAGTACACGTACTCCGTCAGCGTGTTGATGGCAACCGTGTCGTAGAAGACGGTGTCGGTCCAGACGAGGTTTGTGCGCTGCGTGAATTCGTGCGTGGTGTCGTTGGCCCAGAGGACGCGGTACCCCAGGAGGTCACGCTCTGTGCCCAAGTTCCACTCCAGCCGGACGACACCGTTGGTGTCAATCGTGCCGCGGACGCCCGTAGGGGGCGCTGGCGGGATAGTGTCGTAGATGTCCACGTAGATGGGCAGGTAGTCGCTGAAGTTATTAGCCGTGTCAATGGCAATGACGGTGTAGTGGGGGAAGTCGGGGTCTGCAAGGGTATCCAGGAAGCTTCGCTGCGTGCGCGGTAGGGGCTGGTCGTGGAGCAGGCGCCAGTTTTGATCTGGCTTGTCGCTCTTGAGCACGAAGAAGCCCTTGAGGTCGGGCGTCTCCTTGATCTCCCACTCCAGGCGCACCATCGTCATGCCGTAGAGGATGGGCTTTTTCAGCACAGGCAGTGGGGGTGGCGTGCGGTCGCGCAGACTGGCGCGGACCACGGCAGGCTCGCCCTCTTCGCCGAAGGGGTTGATGCCCCGGACTTCGTAGGTGTACTCCACGCCCCAGCGGGCCGTTGTGTCGCTGAACCAAGGCTCGATGCGTTGGGACCAGCCGCGGGGAGTGGCCGGTACGATCGGCATAGTATTGAGCTTCGTGCGGCGGCCACCTGGTTCGCTGCGGTACACGTTGAAGCCCGTGTAGCCCCCCTCAGGGAAGTTCTTCCAGCGGAGCGTGATCTCGCGGTCCTGCCCTTCGGCGGTAAGCTCCAGCACAGGCGGCCAGGGTCGGTACGGGGTAATGTGGACCACCACGTAGGCAGTGTCCAGCAGGAACACGGAGTCCAACCGCGCCGGGAAGACGCGGTACGCCCACACCTGCCCCTGGCGGACGGCACGGTCCACCCACCTGAGCCCTAAACCATTGGCCGTGTGCGCATCGCAGTCAGCGGCGAAGAGGGCAAATCCGAAGCGGTTCTCCAGCTCGCTGGCCGCGTCAATGAAGTTCTGCATCGTGTTTGGGTTCGGGATGGAGAGCGCCCCGTAGAGGCACTGCACCGCAATGGCAGCGAACTGTTGCTCGGGCCGGCTGCGGCGTCTCCACTCCTCCAGCGTCCAGGGCTTCAAGGGCTCCGGGGTGAGCCGTTCGTACCGGAGCGGACCGCTCTCAGTGGTGTCCACAAGCGCCCGCTCCACGATGTACCCAATACGGTTGTACGCACGCCACGCCGGGGCGTTGGAGGGTGCCCAGCGCAGCACGACCGAATCCCCATATGACTGTGCCAGAAGATGCAGCTTCGGCGCTATAAGCTCGCGGTACTCCTGGAGGGCCGCTGTGTCTGGTGGCGCCATCTCTGCTGGCCTTCTGGTCGTCGTCCTCTCTTGGGCAATGCTCGAAGCTGCTAAGGTCAGGAGCCACACAAGCCAGAGCAGTACGCCCTTCATGGCCGTTCCCTCCCTCAGTACGGAATACGGAGTGGGTAGCTGGCGACACGGTCAGGATCTACGCATTCTGAGTACGTGAAGTGCATGAGGTAGTCGGCAGCGCGGATTGGGAAGACGAACTGCTGTGCGGCAATACTCCGCAGACGGCTGCATTGCTCTCTGTTGAGGAGGGGACCGACCCCTAAGCTGTTTCGGCTACAGACGCCCTCAAGCGACAGCAGTCTGGAAGCCTCGCGTGTGAGGCGCCCCAGGTCAAAGAGCACGTAAGTCGGCTGTGCATAGAAGAAGCTTGTCGTTGCAGCCGCTGGGGGCCGGATGTCAATTCCTCCGATACCACCATCGTCAAGCCGAATGCGCAGCATTCTTGCCATGTCCCGGAGAGCAAGCAGGCGAGTGTACGTCGGATCGCCAGTCGCTGCTCCAATCTCTACCGTGCTAAGCGGCCGGTGGCTGGTCTGAGGGATGGAGACCATCCAGTAGCCTCGCAATACCGCACGAGTCCAGTCCCAATTGGCTTGGGCAACGGTGGAGCTGCTGGGCGGGAGTCCCGATACCCATCTCAGTTCGTCGTACACGCTCGGATTGACGAAGAGTCGGTGCCAGAGCCCACTCCGGTCAGTGCCGGAGACGTGAATGAGCGGTGGGATGAGGTACTCCCGCTCCGTCCTGCCGTCCGGCGCCGCGGTGATAGTCTGTTTCTGCACGTCATAGGGGTCAAAGCCCTCAGGGGAGGAGACGTGGCAGACCAGACCAACGATGGGGACGAAGGCTGCAATTACTCGGACCGAGTCAACTCGCTGGACTGTCAGGTGGCGGAGCTTCTCCTGCAGGCGGTTGTACTGGCTCGTTCGGAAGAAGTAGGCGTAGAGGAGCTTCTCGTTGCTGGCGACGGCGCGCCCAACGTCAAAGCCCGAGGGACGGTAGACCCGCCGAATGACCAGAGTAGCTCCGAGGCGGTCCATCATCCGCTGCTGGACGATGCCCGTGTACTGGGATCCGGCTGGTCCCCCAACGCCCGTACCGCGGAGGTACCGCTCGTCTATGCGCGGTGTCCCACCTTCGGGGCCACTCGCTGCAGCCCGACGTATGACGGAATCGCGTCGGATGACTTGGACGGCATAGATAGCGCTGTTCTCCAACCGTGGGATGGAGAACAGGATCCGCCCGCCAGAGGAGCCCGAGGGGCTCGTCTCCCCAAGCGCCAGGGGGCGTGGAATCCGAGTGTAGGTCAGCGGCACCTCCGTGCGCTCGCCCGTGCGAAGGTTGACGAGGCGTACGCGGTAGAGTCGGATGGTGTCTCCTGCTCGTACCTCGCTCCCTCTACTGGGGAAGAGCCAGTCCGGGTTCGTCAGCAGAGTAATGGAGCCCTCGCGGCACTCATCCTGCAGGAAGAAGCGCTGCTGCGGGCGCGGATAGCCCATATAGACCCACTGGGGCATGATCGTATCTGGCCGCGGCTGGGTGGTGAATGTTGCAGTAACCCGTTGTTCAATCCGCTGCCCTGCGCGGTCGCCCCTTCTGTACCGTACGTCGCTCCACGCTGTAGAGCTTGCCAGCTCGCGTGCAGCCCGCTCGCTTGCCTGCTCAACCGTCTCGCCTTCCCGGCGTGCAAAGCCGCTGCCCGTGTACTCCTGTCCGTAGGCGGAGACCTCAACTCGGTAGCGGGTCAACCCCAGCAGCGGTTCGTTCGGAACGAGCGCAACCGCTGGGGCTTCCGGCGTTGAACGGTCTACTTGAGTTGTAGGCACAGTGACGCTGAAGTTCCCTCGGGTGTCCTGCCGAAGCAGCCGGAAGGTCCCGACACGGATCCGGTACACCTTCGTGGCTCGGCTGCCGTCGTCGCGCATCTCCTCCAGCGCGAACGGACGGTCCGGTTTCAGGTTGAAGAACGCCGTCGGTTCGGCGAAGACAGAGACATCCTCCGAGCCGTCGCTCGGGGCAACATCGCTGATCATCTCCAGGCTTGCCAGCGGCGATTCCGTCAGAGGGACACAGCGCTCGCCGAGCGTGAACCGGAAGTTACAGTACCCACTGACGGCCCCACCGAGGATGCTGTAGTGGCCACCAACGGCGCCCGCAATCCAGGTTGGGTTCGGCAGCCCTGCCTGCAGCACGCTGCCTACCCTCATCCCAAGAATCTCAAACTTGCCCGACACGAACCAGAGGTCAACGAAGAGGCCAATGGAGGCATCCAGCCGAGAATACATCTGCCCAGTGGCGTACCACCCGTTAGCACCCATCGGACGGCCGTCGGCGCATCGGGCTGTGATGCCATAGTCCAGCAATGCCATGTCAAACCCTACGAGGAATCGCATGGAGGCGTAGAAGATGAGGAAGCGGAGTTCTCCAGGGTTGAAGTCTGCCATTGCGCCGAAGGCGAAGCCGTTCCCGCGTCCCAACGCCTCAGGACGCACCGGGGCCGGGACTGGCCCAGTAAGCTCAAGGACCTCAGGGGGAATTGGTGGGATGGACGGCAGGTTCATTCCCGCCATGAAGTACGCCTGCAAGGTAATGATGCGAAGTACCTCTACCCGAATCCGCTCTCCCTCAGGATCGCCAATCTTGATGTGCCACGTCTCGGGGGAGAAGAACAGGACCATTCTGCCTGATGCTGTTGCTGCTTCAAGGTTCACCGACAGGCCGAACTGACCAAAGAAAGTGCGCTCAGGGAAGTTATACGAGATTTCGGCAGTGGCCCTCACAGGGGCTTGACCCCGCTCCATCAGGCCTGCCAGCATCCAGCCATCACCCCGCAAGCTGATTTCGCGGATCCCCCCACCAGCGAAGCTCACCTCCAGCCGCACGTCGCAGTTGAAGGCCTTGGGCTCTGGATGGGTCCCGATTGTAACCAGCGCATAGAACCCAAAGGTCTCACCACGATCCGAATAAGAGGGCACATACCGAGCGCCTGAGTTCGTCGAGCCTGGTGAGGCACTGCTGGCGGTCGTTCTTGTTTCGCTACCGCCGGTAGGATTGATGGCTGAAGGATCGCTTGCCCGCACCATGTTGTACCATGCGCCTCCACCGAATCCGTAGATAGCGACGCCGCTGAACACCGGTATCCCGCTGGCAATGAGGGCACGGGCATCAACGTACCAATACCGATATGCCTGCGGTGCGCTGATAGAGCCGAACTGTACCGTTGCCTCCACTCGGACCATGCGGACGAAGTTTGCCTGCACCGCTCCGCGAAAGCCGTTCCCGTACGTGCGATCGTTGTTGTAAAACCGGACCGAGCCTTCGATCTCAACTGCCCCCATGTCGGCGCGGATGCCGATGGAGTCCAGGTCTATCCCGCTGAACACGAACGATGGCGGGCTGTCGCGGCCGGTACTGAGAGCACCCCAGATGGAGATCGTCGTTCCACCACTGATGCCAGCTCCACCGGGCTGGAGGTTGACATCTATGCCAATGCGGACTCCAATTCCTGGGCCTTCACGGCGGTCACCGCTGACGAGATCAAATCCCCGAATACTGATGGGGAAGCCGCCGGCGCTCCTACTGCCTGAGCCGCTTCCGCCGCTCGGAGGCGGCTCGGGTTCAGGAGAACCTAAGATGTTGTGCGGCGGAGAAGCAAACGACCAGTGTCGTACGGTGATGTATGGACGCTGGTGCGTCTGAATCTGCATCTCTTGGAAGCTAATCCCACCCATGTTGAGAGGAATGTCACGGGTTCCACCGAAGGAGATGCGCCCGGTGAAGTTCGCCCGGGCTGCGAATCCACCACGGGTGCCTGCGCCCGCTTCAATACGGACCCAGGAGGTGTTCTCCAACTCCAGCGTCCCTGCCCACATGGGGATGTTGAGGCGTCCACGTGGGCGCACGGTGAACTCAAAGCGAATACCGCCAGTGGTGTCACGCAGGATTGCGGAGTACGCCAGTGCCGAGTCGCTCACCGGCACCCGGATGCTCCCGCTCATCCAGCCGCTCTCCAGAGAGGAGTTCAGCACACGTAGGCCAATCGTATCAATGCTCCCGCCCCAGCCGCCGAGGTTGCCTTCGGGGTAGCGGAGGATGTTGAGCGCTACGATGTCAAAGTTGACGCCACTCTGGTCGATGATGACGTTCTGGATGCCGACGCTCGGCGGCTCTGGGCCCCTCCAGCCGCGAATCCCCTCGGGGAAGCGCATGCTGAGGCGGTTCAGGTAGAAGCCGCGCCATCGCGTGGTGGTCTCCCCCCTGTATCCCGGTGGGAAGCTGATGTCCGGTGGGTTATCCCGATCGGAGCAGTCAACGGCGACGTTGTCGCACGTAAACACGAAGCCGGGCGCACCGGAGGGGCTGAAGGGCGTGATAGTGCCGGTGGCGAGGAAGTCACCAGTATTCCGCACATGGGCGCGCAGGCGTAGAGTAACCTTGTCCCGCCCGTTGTCGGGTGAGGGGAGCATCCAGGAGCGGGGGAACTCCACATCTACGGCGACACGCAGGAACTCAAAGCCAGCACAGGAGAAGCGGACATAGGTACCGGAGTCTGCTGGTGCGCCCCCACCACCATCCCTCTGCTGTGCTTTGACTTTGACGACGAATTCGCCATCGGTCGTGTAGACGCGGTCCTCGGCGAGGTACAACTCCACCGAGCGGCCGATGCCGTTCGGCGAGAAGCAGATGTTCCGGGCACCTACCCCGAAGGTGTGCTCGCGGTCAAGGAGATTCAGCCGGATGACCTGCACGGCGTTGAGGTAAGCGCCGTCGGGTCGGAAGACCATGCCGATGAGCCCAATTGTATACTGGAAGCCGTCAATCGTGCGGTCAAAGCCCAGCGGGAGCTTCACCTCTCGGTCCACGAACAAGCTCACGAGCCGTCGTCGGGAGGTGATGTACTCATGGATGCGGGCTAACTGGGCTGAGTCCAGCCCGAGGCCGCCGGTCAAACGATTCGCGAGCTCTTCAGGGATGGGGGAGTCCTCCTCCTGCACTGCCTCGAGCTCACCTTCGTAGACTTGGCGGTCAGTGTTGACGGCGATATTTTCAAAGCGGGCCCGCACGCGGAGGTCAAACCACGGCAGCCGCACCAGCGCCTGGCCCGAAAGGCGGGAAGGGGAACCGGAGACCTGCTCCAGAACTGCCTCAAAGTGCCCAATACGGATGATGTCTCCGGGGTTGAGGCTGCCGCTGAACGGTGTGGTGTTGCTCGGGGGGGTTGCCACGCAGGGGTCGTCGCATTCGCTGGAACGGACGGTGAAGACGGCCTCACACCGCTTCTCCCGCAGAGTGCAGGGGGTGCCGTCGGCGCGGATCCGTTCGCCCTGGAACTGCAACTCGCACTCCCAGAGGTAAGTCCGCCCAATCGTGGGCGTGAAGGTGTGTCGTGCGGCAGGGGTGTTAATCAACTCCAGCGCGATGCGTTGTATTGAACCGTTGTTGCTGAGTTCGCGGAGCTGGAGGGAGCCATCGCGGCGGTTCTGCGTGATATCCAGCAGCGGCGACCG
This sequence comes from Candidatus Kapaibacterium sp., assembly GCA_025059875.1. NCBI lineage: Bacteria > Pseudomonadati > Bacteroidota > Eximiradiia > Eximiradiales > Kapaibacteriaceae (SeqCode) > Kapaibacterium (SeqCode) > Kapaibacterium sp. (SeqCode). The sequence goes on along the minus strand of JANXCT010000003.1, from coordinate 98,512 downwards.
GGAGCGGACTGTGGCGGGGTCTTCATCGGGACGGGTCATTTCCCAGATGCGGAACCGGCAGACAGTCACCTCCGAGAGGCGTATCGGGGGTTCGGCGGTGACCTCGAAAGGTATCTGCGCTCCGCCGCGCGGTACGGAGATGGTCGCTCGGTGCGCTGGGTTGCTCGGGCGCAGGCGGAAGCACTCTTCAGCCGTCACCCCGGAGCCGACCTGGAAGCGCCAGATAGGTCCCCTGCGGTACGGGGTGAGCGTATCGGAGGGATCGTAGTACTCGACGCGCCAGTAGTAGACACCGTCGCTGAGGTTCAGGTCGCGCCACTCCGCGCGCTTGGTGCCGAATATCTCCCGGACCCGCTCATCGAAGCTAATGTAGTTGCCACTGGCGGGGAATCTCAGCGTGCGACTTGCAACAGGGGTGCGGAAGGTGGAGTCGCGCGATACGACGACCCGGACGACCTCTGCAGCTTCAGCGAACGCCATACCAGCACGTCCTCCGCCTCGCAGGGTTAAGAGCTCGGCGATGAACTCGCGCGTCAAGCCGGCAGGCTCCGGGATGTGCCACGAGAGAGACAAGCCACGGCGCTCCGTTACGGTGGCGCCGTTCGGTGGGTTGGGGTTCGTCGGCATGCGCAAGCCAAGATTGAAGGTGTGGACGCCGGTTGTGACAGAGTGCTCTCGTTCATCGCGCCCTTCGCGGCGGGTGAGGCGAGCGTTGACGCCCCAGCGGTAGGTGGTCCCGCGGCGGAGATCACGGTTCCACGCAACGAAGTTGCCTCCCTCGTCCCACTGGTTGACGATGATGAGGCGCGCGCGCTCCTGGGCGTTGGGCTGCCCTGTCAGGCCTTGGCCGTCAATTGGGCCACGCGGCCAGCGGAGGACGCGCTCATTGTCGTATACAGGCCCCCCTTCGCGGATGTCCATGACGATGAGGTGGTACTGCATCTGCACGACGTCTTCACAGTATGGCCCCCACTGCACCACCATGAGCGGTGGGACCCAAGGGATGGTATCGGCGTTGAGGGGATAGTAGGCCCCGAGCGTCATCGGACCGGTGCAAGAAGCTGTGGAGCCCGCATTCGGGCACTCCACAGCGAACGAGCCGATGTCGCTTCTGCCGCGTGTACCGCCGCGCGTGGGAATCGGAGTGCCGTTCTCGTCCTGTGCCTCTACCTGCCAAGCAATCCCGACGAGGCGTGGGGCGCGCCGCTGCGCCAAGTCCAGGAGCACCGAATTGTTGGGCGCGATTCGGTAGTTCGTCTCCAACGTGACATCGTCAACGACGGTCTCGGTCGGCGTGGCCGCGTCCAGGGCTTGCCTTGGGGTCTGTCCCTCGAACATCCCAACGGCGCGGACTCGGTACCGGACCGGGGTCGGCGGTGGGGGCGAGAGGGGCTGCCACCGGAGGATAATGGGCTGGTCACACCGCTGGGCAGGATCGCTGCTCAAGGGGTAGATGAGGACCGGCGGCTCAGGCCAGGTTACCCGTGTGGTGGCACAGAATTGGCCGACGTCCGTATAGCGGATGTTCCGGTTGTCGGCATCGTAGACAGTCACACAGAACTGGTAGTCGCCCTCAGGGATAGCTCCGGCGGTGGCGACGGCTGTGCGGATTCCTGGGTCAATCTCCAGAGAGGCTTCGCAGATAAGCTGTGGACCGAAGATGGTCGTCATCCCTCGTGCCGGGATTGTGAAGACTGGCATGCAGGGATGCCAGATGTTGGTCTTTGCACTCTGGTTCGTCGTGCGATTGATGAGCTCAATCCCGAGGACGATTCGGCGTTCAGACGTGCCCTGGTTGAAGACCTGGAGGGTTACGACTCTCGGATCAGTGCGCCAGGTCTCCAGCGACAACGGCGCGGGATTCCGCACGTTGACGACGACCTCAAATGGCTGCCCCCAGAGGGTGGCGGCACAGAAGAGAGCCGATGCGAGGCGTCGGAGGTTCATAGCTGCCCTGCTACTGGTGTTGGACATCTCCGACTTCAGAAGTTGACAGAGTACTGCAAGCTTCCGAACAGCTCAGTGTAGCGGTTGCCGTGCCGAGCTGTCAGGTCATAGGTGTTGCTCGTCAGATAGAGCGTAAAGCTACCCCACTCTTCCAAAGAGTAGGTCAAGCCACTGCGGAGGGATAGCTGGAAAGCCGTGAGGGCTGCGCTCGTCATCCCAAAGCTCAGGGATGCACGGAGGGCGAGGCGCTCAGCAAAGGGGTAGGTCAGCGACTCGCTGAGGGTCGCGAAGGTGATGTCTTGGAAGTAGGTATCCGTGCGGCTGACGTTGAGGGAGGTGTTCAGGTTGAGCTTGGAGCGAAATTGAAGCGAGTGCGAGAGGGAGGCGCTGAGCGCGGAGCTCGTGCCGTAGCGACCGCTGAGGATGTTGCGGTCACTCGCGTGCTGGTATGTCACGGCGGCAGAGAGGAACTGATCGGCTCCCCACGCCCGGAAGCGCCAAGACGGGGTCAGAGTCAGGGTGCGGGTACGGTTGTCCGCCCGCAGCGTGTCGTTGGCGTGGTCGGAACTCATCGTATACTGTGCTGCCTGCACGTCCAGAGAGAGAGCGTCCGTAAGCTGCCAGGAGATGCCACCGGTTGTGGTCCAGCGTTCGGTAGTGGCGATGCGGGTCTGGCGTAGGTTGTTGGTCCTTCGGCTCACCGTCGCCCGTACGAGGAGCCTTCCGTTGAACAGGCGCACGTATGGGGAGGCGCCCAAGTCCAAGACATCGTTGAACAGTTGAGTGAAGCCGAGCGTCACGAAGCCAGGGCCAATCCACTGTCCATCGAGCGTGATACCCCAGAGCGGACTGGGAGTGACGGCCAGGTTGACACGGGCAGCCCCATCAATGTGGGAGGTGGTATTGATGGGGAGAAGGCGTTGTGTGAAGGATGGGAGATTGAGGATACCTGCGCTATCGGGCTCAGCCCCTGTGTTGTTCGTGAAGAGACTAAAGGCGAGCTCGCCGCGGAAGCGCACTGTGCCCTCCAGAATTCCGACTCCGCCCGCAATCGAGAAGACGGCGTTCGCCTGCGGTGGCGGGGTGAGGCTATCGCGGCGGATAGAGCCTGCCTCATCCCGTGAGGCCATCGCTTGGAGTGTCAAAAAGCTCCCTCCGGGGGCTTCATAGCCCAGCTTGCCGATGATGGTGCGGCGCCGGTACTCCCCGTAGAAGCGGTAAGCGATGTCTGGGTTCCGCGCCTGCCGCGTGTAGCCGTAGTGGAAGGCGAGACGGAGGTTGCCGGGGGTCAGCTCTACACCGCCTCCAAGGATGCGCTGGTCGCCGAAAGTATAGTCGGAGATGCGGGTGGAGTACCACCCACCGAACAGTTGCAGCCAGTTTCCGATGCGTGGGGTGACACCGAACTGGTTGAAGGGCTGCAGGTAGCCAATCCGACCACTGTTCAGGTATACCTCAAAGGGCAGGTCAACCTGGTCGAACAGGTGAACAGTGAACCGAGCGATTGCACGGTAGCTCTGTGACGGCAACCGTGTGCTGCTGCCAAAGGTTCGGTACATGTCAGCAGAGGCGCCAAGTGAGCCGCTGGCGCGAATCCACTGAGCTGTGGAAGGAATGCTGAGGAGGCCCAAGAAAGCGAGAAAAATCCACCACATGGAACAGCTTCCTGCGAGGATGGGACACAACCACGGTGATAGAACTCTGTGCTGCTTTGCAGGGTTCCGATGAGATATGGGAGGGGACTCGCTGTCTCGGTGAGGGAGGTCCACCGCCCCTGTAGTCGTTTGGTGGGTCTCAACCCTCTGGGTGAGCAATATGTACGCAATGCCCATACTATACGGTCTTAGCGAGCAAGAGCCCTGATCACCTTACACCTGCCCCGTTAGGGCCATTCCCTCGGCATCGCTGGGAGCTTCCTGCACTTCTGGAAGGGGCATGTATCACCAGCACGGCCCTGAACCGGTGTTAGCGTGTTGCCTTCAGCTCTCTCAAAAGCGAAGAAGTTCACCCGTGTGTTATGAAAACACACGCAAACTTACAGTATAGCCAGAAAATCGAGGCTCCTCTGGGGCGACAGAGCCTACAGTGCTGTCTTAGCTTGATGGGTGCTCTATGATCTCGTGGGCATTCGGGGGTTGGAGCTGTTAGTGAGATGTGCCATGGGGTTGTGTTGGATGCTCTGTGGACATTGCTTCTGTGCTGGCAGCGTCCGGGGCCTCTCCAATCTCTCCCCTTGCTACAGGAAGATAGGGGCTGTCCACCGGCGGAGGAATTCTTTTCGCACATCGAGCGATTATTGAAAATATCCTATCGCGACGACTGTCCCCGTATCACCGATGGAATTGTTGCAGGGAAGCAAAGCGTCGTTCATAAGTTTGTACAAAAAGTTTGTGCAGAGTTGCTGTCTCACTCGTAGACCAAGTGTTGCCATGACGCGTGCTTTTGTTTATACAGCAGTCGCTGCTGTGCTTCTGCTATCGGGTACAGCTACCGCACAGCAGTTGTGGTGGCTTTTTGAGCAGACGAGGGTTATTACCAATAGCACCGCTTGGGATGTCAATGATGCAGGGGTTGCGGTTGGTATGATAGCTTATCCAAACCCAGCGAACTTAGCAACAGAGATCCGTCGTGCAGTCCGGTGGTCGGCTGCAACAGGGCTCCAGATACTTGATTCAATTGCGCAGTCTCCCTCCGACGAAGCCCGTGCTATTAGCGCTGATGGACAGGTGATAGCTGGCATCATCGCAACGCCGAATGGCGAGCGCGGTGCCCTGTGGACTGAGAGCGAACCGGAAGTGCTCCACGCAATCAGACCAAACGGATACCAAGCGGGTGCAGTGGCTCTCTCTGCCCGGGGAGACATTCCTGTAGGCTACTCAAACGCGGACAATACCGGCGTTTTCCATGCGGTTCGCTGGGTTGGGAGCGATGCTGCCCGGATACTGCCAGCGACCGAGTTTGCAGGGAGCATTGCTCATGGCGTTTCCGGAGATGGGACAACGATTGTTGGGAATGCAACAACGCTCGACAACACCCGGAGCATCGCCTTTCGTTGGTATGCGGGTACATATGACACCCTCGGTACGCTTGGAGGATCACTCAGCGAAGCGCGTGCTGCCTCTGCTGATGGAAGTGTCATTGTCGGCTGGTCTGCAAACGTTGCCAATGTTGAGCGTCCGTTTCGCTGGACAGCAAGCAGTGGAATGCGCGACATCCAGACAATTGGTGCATACGGGCGAGCATACGATGTGAGTGCTGATGGGAAAACTGTTGTGGGACAGATCACGTTCGACAATAACCAGACCAGCGCATTTGTGTGGACCGAACAGGACGGCATGAAACTTATCGAGCTGCTCTACCCCAGTGTTGTTGCTGATGGTTCTCGTCTCATGCAGGCATATGCGGTTTCGCCGAATGGCCGATACATTGTTGGTCGGGGATATAATGCATCCCTCAATCGTATGCTTGGGTGGATTCTCAGTACGAGCGCTGTCAGTTCTGCAGATGTTCAGCTTCCTGCCTCGAGCGAAACGCTTGTCGTCAACGGTTCTCACATTCTCTTTACTCTGCCAGAGCCGGGCGCTATTAGCCTGTTGCTCTTCGACGTGCAGGGCAGACATGCTGGTGTGGTATTGGAAGGGTACCATGATGCCGGTAGCTATGCTGTACCAATACCGAGTGATCTTTGTGCAGGTGTGTATGTCGCCGTTTTGCGGACGACGTCTGCAACACTTGCACGACCGGTGATTATCGGACGGTAATACACCCGTTCTGGTGCTGGAGACGTTGGTGTTGGGTGAATGGAAGCGTGTACTGTCTTGTTTTCTTTGTACTGCTGAACTACGGTGGAGAGAAAAATGAAACGCTCGATTGCTGTATCCCACTTTACGTTAAGCTTCCTTCTTTGAACTGCGCCGGGGTGCCAACATCAACGACAATGCCGAAGCCACTTGGTCCATTTAGGTAATGAGAAGTCAACGTTCAAGATTCCTATTGCCTCGGTACCTTATTTTGTATGCGCTTGCTCTGTGCATATTGGAAGGAAGTGTTGTAGTCTTTGCCCAATTGCCCGATACCTGCCGCTTACGGCTGGGCACGAACCTCAGTGGGCTGTTTGACTGGGCCACAGAGATTCCCTTCGTGGACATGATGAAGGTGTGCCGCCAGTGGTACACGAAAGCGCTGAATGACCCAGACTATGAATTTGATACTCAGCAAGCGCGGTATCTGCAATACGACACCAATGGCTATCCCACGCATCTCCCCCAGCGAACTCCCCATCATCCCTTGCCGCAGTATGTTTGCACAATTTGGTCGGTTACCGATAGCTGGGAGCCGGGTACCTACACGCTGCTATGGGAAGGACGTGGGGAATTCCAGATGACCGGCCCGATCGAGAATTGGCGCCAGGTCAATGATTCCACGATTACGTTCGACTTCCCTGCTCCGCGCGGGGCACAGCTTGAGCTGTGTATCCTGCGGTCGGATTCCCTTAATCCCGTGCGGAATGTGCGGCTCATTATGCCAGGACATGTGGCAACGTATCGCCAGCAGCCGTTCAATCCTCGCTGGTTGCAGTGGGTGAGAAAGTTCAAAGCTGTGCGCTTTATGGACTGGGGACATACCAACAATTGGGGACAACCCCATCCGGACAGCATCAACCCCCAGAAGACGTTCGAGTGGGAAGAACGCTCCAAACCGGGCTACTACACGTTCACTCACTCAAAGGGCGTGCCCTACGAGTACATGGTCAAGCTGATGAACGACTACGACCTGGATGGTTGGGTCTGCGTTCCACACAATGCCAGCCCAGGCTACATCCGTGCGATGGCTCGATTCTTCCGGGATAATCTTGAGCCACAGCGCCATCTGGTGGTGGAGTTCAGCAATGAAATTTGGAACGCCATCTTCGGGCAATCCCATTGGCTGTGGGAGCGATACCACTGCGAACAGGGAGGAAACTATTGGCCCGAATGCCTTGTGCCGGCAATCCAGCAGGCGCTGGATATCTGGACGGAAGAGTATGCCGGGCAGCTCCACCGCATCACACGAGCTGTTGGGATGTTCACCTCATGGCTGGATGTAAGCCGGCGGATTGCTGTCAACCTTCGTCCCGGCAGCTTCGATGCTGTTGCGCCGACGTACTACTTCGGCATTAGCGAGGAGAGCGATGCGCTGCTGGATTCCTTGGGTAGTAACGCGACGGTCGCGCTCCTTGCCGAACGTGTGCGCCGCGACCGCGCTGAGCGGGAATGGGTCTGGATCAAGGAGATTGTGGACTCCATTGCCGTGCCGCTGGGCAAGAAGGTGTACTTCTACGAAGGTGGGCAACACATCACGCCCATTCCATTTGGTGTGCCGTCTTCCTACGACCAGGTGCTACTGGACATCCAACGCGACACAGCGATGTACAACCTGTACGTAGAGAACTACGAGTACCTAAAACGCATTCACCGGGGAGTTCATCCCTGGTTGCTGATGAACTTCACGCTTGTGTTTGGGCGCAGTGCCCAGTATGGCTCGTGGGGCTTGCTGGAAGACCTCCATCAGGACACAGCACAAGTACCAGCTCCCAAGCTCTCTGCGACGCTGCGCTATATCACCAACTGCGCCGATTCGCCACAGTCGGTAGAAGCAATCCGATCCGGCCTTGACTGTCTAGCATTTGACTATGACGGGGAGAGCGTTACCATCGTCACCGACCAACCAAGCAGTCTTGCCGATCCAGGAGTGAGCGTGCGCCTCTACAATCTCCTGGGACAGGCTATAAGCTACCGGGCCTCCTTGACTGAGCTCCGCCCAGGGGTGTATCGTCTGGGACTAGGGAATTTGCCCTCGGGAGCATACTTCCTATGCCTGAGGATTCAGGGGCGCATGTGTTGTTCGGTGGTGGTCTCTCAGTAGCGAGTCCACGATTGAGCTGCTGAGCCGTTATGCGAGGCCGTCGTTCCCAGCGACTGTATGGACGATGAAGCTTGAGATTCACGACGACATTCGCCGCGCAGCGACGCTGCCGGCAGAGTTCTACCGCTCGCCAGAGATGTTCGCTGCATGCCGAGAGCGCATCTTCGCGCGCTCGTGGCAGATGATCGTGGGAGCCGAAGACTATGTCCGTGTTCCGGGCGATGCGCTGCCGTTTGTGTATTCATGGAAGGTTTCCTGGAAGAGCCGCTCGTGCTTGTGCGAGATGAGCACGACCAGATTCGGTGTCTATCGAACGTATGCACCCACCGAGGGAATTTGCTTGTGTGGCATCCGCAGCGATTGCAACGGGTAATCACGTGTAACTACCACGGCAGACGTTTTGCGCTCGATGGGCGATTCCTCCACATGCCTGCAACAGAGGGGATGGAAAACTTTCCATGCGAGTCCGATAACCTACGGCAATTGCCCCTTGGACGGTGGCGGCAGTTTCTGTTCACCTCGCTTGATCCTCTTGTGCCGTTTGAAGAATGGATTGCCGCAATGGAGTGCAAGGTGTGGTTTTTGCCCATCGAGGAGTTCCGCTTTGATCCTGCCCGCTCGCGGGATTACCTGGTGCGGGCGCACTGGGCGCTCTACTGCGACAACTACCTGGAGGGATTCCACATCCCGTTTGTGCACCGCAGCCTTGCAGCGGCGTTGGACTGCGAAGCGTACCGGACAGAGCTACTGCCATGGGGGAGCTGTCAGGTTGGGATTGCGCGAGGAGGAGAGGAGGTCTTCGAACTCCCGCCCGAGCACGAGGATGCTGGCCAGCAAATCGCCGCGTACTACTTCTGGCTGTTCCCGAACATCATGTTCAACTTCTATCCGTGGGGACTGTCGCTGAACATTGTGCGGCCGTTGGAGGTAAGGCTGACGCGGGTGAGCTTTCGTTCGTACGTGTGGCGAGCCGACAAGCTCAGCGTCGGAGCGGGAGCGGAGCTGGACCGCGTGGAGCGCGAAGAAGAAGCGGTGGTGGAAGCAGTCCAGCGGGGGATCCAATCACGTTTCTACAAGGCTGGCCGCTTCTCTCCTTCGCAGGAACAAGGCGTTCACCACCTCTGTCGGCTAGTGGCGAAGGTGTTGGGGCAGTAACTGGAAGAAACCCTACAAAGCACGTCGGGAGCCACAACGGTTTGACGCTGCAGTAGCTCAGTGGTTGCTGCGGAGGTGATGTAACAAACAACATGCATGGGCGGTCGCTACGGATTTGCGAGCATGAGAGCGAGTGTATTGTACGTTTGTGCCCGATACGTTTTGCGTGACCGTTATGAATAGTTATGGCAATTTCACTCTCGTGATTTGGAGTGGTAGTCCATCGAGATATTTTCGCGTGCCAGATACAATATCCACATAACGCAGGAGTCTGTAGGACGTAAGGATGTGAAAACAACGATGGTATGTACGCACGTTCTGAACCGCAGTAGGACAAGATACAGTCGAGAGAATGAAGGCATGTCATACGGAAACCGAATGAGACCCGGGGATGACAACAGCCATGTTGGGGACATTGATAGCAAAGAACTTACTCCAGAGACGTTTTATGCCAACAGTGAAGCGGTGGAAGCGGCTTGTATAGAACTATACAAACTCAATCGCTATGTGGCATGGAGTAAGTCATGAATGAGGTCCTCCTTTGGCTGATCTTGCTCGGCACGGCCCTCACGGTTGTCCTCGTGGTCGTCGTGCTGGTTCGTTCGTCGTGGGCTTTCCAGAACGCTGGGAAGGAACTGCGCGATGAACTCCGTATGGGGCGTGAGGAGGCAAAGAGTCTTCGGGAAGAGATATCTGCCACTTTGAAATCAGCCTACGATACGCTTTCGAAGACGCTCGAGAGCATGGGCAAGCTCCAGGAGAACCAGCTTGAGAGCATGACGAAGCAGTTGAAAGAAATCACGGATTCTAGCCAGAGAGCACTGGAGAACATCCGCACGACCTTCGACATACGCGTCAAGGAACTTCAGGAAGGCAACGAAAAGAAGCTCGAAGAAATGCGCAAGACAGTGGATGAGAAGCTCCACGATACCCTTGAGAAGCGCCTTGGCGAGTCCTTGCTCGTTAGTGAAAGATTGGAGGCGGTCCAGAAGGGTCTTGGCGAAATGCAGGCTTTGGCCACTGGAGTAGCAGATCTCAAGCGGGTTCTGACAAATGTGAAAACACGCGGAACGTGGGGTGAAGTCCAGCTTGGAGCGATCTTGGAGCAGATTCTCACAAATGGACAGTACGAAAGGAACGTCCGCGTGAATGAGGAATTAACGGAAGCAGTTGAGTACGCTATTCGGTTGCCGGGGCCAAAGGACAATCCCGGGGCCTGCGTGTGGCTTCCTATTGACTCCAAGTTCCCCCAGGAGGACTACCTCCGCTTGCAAGAGGCTGCGGAGAGCGCGGATGCTGAGGCGGTTCAAAGGGCAACAGAGGCCTTGGCACAAACTGTCCGGAAGGCTGCGAAGGAAACTCACGACAAGTACATACACCCACCCGCTACCACTGATTTCGCATTATGTTCCTCGCTACCGAGGGTCTTTATGCCGAGGTGCTTCGGCAGCCAGCCCTTGTCGAGGACCTCCTGCACCGGTATCGCGTCGTCGTTGCCGGTCCCACAACTATCGCGTCGTCGTTGCCGGTCCCACAACCTTGGCAGCCATTCTGAGTAGCCTCCGCATGGGCTTCCAGACCTTGGCGATCGAGCAACGTGCAGCGGAGGTATGGAGAGTCCTTGGAGCTATAAAGACGGAGTTCGGAAAGTTCGGCGAAGTCCTAGACAAGGTAAAGAGACAGCTCAATGCAGCTAGCCGCACGATCGAAGAGACCAGCATGCGGACTCGTGCTATGGAGCGGAAACTTCGTTCCGTCGAACAGTTGCCTGAGGAAGAAGCCATCCGGATCCTACAATTACCGGCCGGAGGTGCGGAGGTTATTGTTGAACCGGAGGGTGCGGAAAACGAAGGAATGGCCGACCAGTAGGAAATTCCCTTTCGATCTGGTCAAGTTGGCAACCCGGCCACCCAATAACGGGTTGCAACTGACGTTGCTCCGCAATGCGGCCGAACCTGACCGTTGGGCAGCGATATGTGTGTTCTCACGGAGATAGAGTATTGCTTCAGAGCCATCTCCCATGACGAACCCGTTGATCCTGATGAGAGTCACACCGGTCAACTCCAAGCTGGTTCAAGGAGTGGTTCGGGGTCTTATAACCTGGGGCGCTGTCACCGACTCAGTGTGGTCACCGCCATTCTGACCGATGACGAGATCGCAAATCGAAACCCAATTGGCTTTGTATACGCTGTTGGGTGAAAACGAGCGATTATTGCAGAGTACAGGTTTCAAGGTGCTCCGAACGCGGAACGTCGTAGAGCAGGTAGCTGCGGTATCGAAACGATGACATGAGTTTCGCCAGAGGCGTGAGGATTTGCTCGAGCAGCTTGAGGGAGAAGAGCAGTACATCGGGCTTCGGAAGTTCGTATGCGTTGTCTATACTCCTTCAAGCGAGGGCCAGCCATTTCACTGTTTGTCTCTTCGGTAACTAAACCTGCTGAGTCGAGTTCACGTGCATGCTCACGGCAGAGAATTAGTGCTTGTGGTGCACAGTGTTGAGAGCCTGTCTGCTGGTGGGCACCTCAATCACCAGATAGGTCCGTGTACTCGTGGATAGGCATCTATGCAACGGTGTTAAAGTCCAGTGTTTTCCAGGGAACCTTCGTGCTAGGTTTGTCTTGAACTTTTGGAGCAGCTCGGGAATGCCTTCTTTGCGCCAGCGTTTGTGACGAATTGGTTACTCGGCGGCTACTTCGTCGAGGAGGGTGGCGTCGTTGAGTCCAACAGTGAGGCTGTTTGCGAGCGAGCATTTTTCCGGGTCATGGTAGTCTTTGGCAAACTGCGGATCTCGCGCGCAGACAATCTTCCTCCGTAGCACATCAATACGCGGACCTGTAGCAACCCCGTCTCCGTAGTAGACTGCGGTTAGACACCCAAGGATGAGGGGGACAGCGACCATGTATACTGGCTGCAAAGATCCCGATCGGTGGGATTATAGACATGGCCTTTTTCAATAGTGCGAATCGCAGCTTCGTGCGTGCGAAGGTTGTGTAAGCTATGCGAAAATTCGTATGCTGCTTCCGTTTTCCTAGGGAGAGGGCTGGTGGTCGCCGCAAGTACTGTCCTCTCTAGCGACCACAGGCCCAGATGTAGCTTTGTTTTTCGATCGGTGACTTCGTGGCGTTTGCGGGTTGGATTTGCTGGCAACGTAGTGAACGAGTGGGAGAGGTGGTTAGGAAAAGTAGTGCAACAGGCGGTTCCGCTGTTATGCTTTTGGGTGACGCGTGGAACGAGGTCTCTGAAAAAGCCGTTGATTAACAGCAGTATGCTATTCTCAGTGCACTTCTCGTGCCACAACGGGAGAGATGCCATGGCTCTGCGGCTGAAAGCGATCGTTGTGCTTAGCTGGTGGTTGTGTGTCCACGTGGCGTTTGGTCAACGGACGTGGTACTTTTCGTCGTCGCAGGGGGACGACAGGAATGATGGCAAGACGCCGGCAACCGCGTTGAGGTCGGTGCAGATGTTGCAGCATCTGTTGTGGGGTGGTGCAATCGGGGGTGATGCGCTGCAGCGAGGGGACACAATCGCATTGCTGCGAGGAGATACCTTCAGAGTTGTGTATGCGCAGTCGTGGGGTCCGCTGGCGTACTGGATTAGCCTCCACAGCAGGCTCCTGACACAGCCTGGCTTGCCAGTGGTGATTACAGCTTACGGACCTCCAGATGCGCCGCTTCCAATGATTACGGGAACATGGCGCTTGAGCGACTCGGCGCGCAGTATTGTTGTGGGGACAGATGGTATCGTCAGAGTGGCAAAGCCATTTGGGGGACACGACAGCCTGATGCCACTGAGGGTGTTCTACAAAGGCATTCCTCTTACTCCCGCACGCTTCCCGAACGACACCATGCTCATCCTTTCAAACGTCCGAGCACAAGACCCTTCTCAACCCGATACGCTTGTTCTTGCCAGGGGGCAGGGGGCGTTGCCCTCCGCGGCTGGAGCGCTTGTGTGGGCTTCAGTTGGGGCTGACTACTCGTGGGGCTGCTCGAAGGTAATCCGGCAGGCGGGCGACAGCTTGATCACGCTTAGTTGGGGATGGGCTTATCCTTTGCGAGGCTCCCGGTTTTACCTTGAGGGCAAAAGGGAATTCATTGACAAGCCCGGCGAGTGGTACTATGACGAGCAGACCGACACGCTGTACCTTTTGCCGCCAGAGCTTCCCTTTGAGCCGCAGCAGTACGAAATGATGGTCATCGGGATCAACCAAGCGAATCGAAACATCAACTATCTCTCTCGAGGGCTAGTGCTCACAATCTCGTATGACACTCTTCCGCGTTTTCCTCTCCAGAACGTTGTTATCGAAAACATTCACTTTTCCCGGCTCGTTGAAGGTGTCCGACTGGCAGGGGTCAAGGATGTAACGATTCGCAACTGCATGTTCACAGACTGCTTCCGAGGAGTTTGGAACTTCCTTGCAGAAGGACTTTCGGTGGTCAATAACAAGTTCTTCGACACTGGTGTTTTTCCCGTCTGCGTGTACGGGAGAACTCCTGCGAGACTCCTTGGCCATCCTGGATGCATGACGCGGAAGGTGTATGTAGAGCACAACACAATCAAACGGACTGGGTTCCCACACCGATGGTCATGGCAAACCGCAAGCGTCGATAGCTCGCGGTTTGTGGTGGAGACTGGTGGCATCATTGTGGGCCATAACATTGACAGTGTCATTGTACGCTACAACGTCATTGACAGCTCCGACCAAGCAGGAATCTTTGCATCCTACGTCACAGAAGCTCGATGGGACAGTGCATACAAGGGAACCATCCCGTTTGTGATAGAAAAGAACCTCATCACGAACTTCTGTATGCATCACTCCGACTGCGCAGCAATCAAGCTCGGCTTTTACTGCAGGAACGGAATTGTGCGCAACAACATTCTCATCAAGGGCCACAACGGGGATAAGTCCCACCATGCCTACATCGTGAGGCCCTTTGCGATAGGCATCTACAGCGATGTTGGTCCGCATGATGTCGTCTGGGACGGCAACACTGTAATTGGTACCGACTTGGGGTGCCACAACTACTATGGAGGCGGTCCGGTCCGGAACATCAAGATTTACCGGAATACCTTCTACAACTGCAGAGTGCAAGGTGCCGATGCAGTAGCAGGGGAGGGAACAGAAATCCGCGGGTGTGAGGTGAGAGGAAATGTGTTTTTTGGACCAATGCATGGGACAGCAGCTGTGGCTGCCCTTGACTACTCTCGAAACGGAAGAGCTGACAGATTTGACCTCGTCAACGAGAACCTCTACGCCCTGCCGACCTACGCTCCGGCATACTTTCACTGGAGTGCGGAGGAACGAAGGGATTTTGTGTACGGTTTCGGGCAGCTCAGGAGCAGAACGCCGTACGAGCAATCGCCACTGAGCCGGTGGCTGGAGTGGGTGCAGCTGAGAGCGTGGGATACAGCTCGTGTGAAGCGGCAACTGATACGGAATGCAGTGTTGGAAATAGAGCCGCTGCCAATCCGGCCATTCGGCGGAGTTCAGATGGAGCGAGTGGCAAATTCACCGCTGGGAGGTCCTGCGGTCATGCTCTGGTATCCAGATACTGCTCGCAATCACTGGGCGGGCTTTGTAATGGTTAGTGGAGAGCCGTTCTATTCCACTCTTACAGCACCGAACGAAATTTACCGGTGGAGTCTCCTTTGGGCAAGCAATCGGCGAAAGGAGTACTGGTCGGTGTGGTGGCCGCGGACAATTCACCCGAATACAGGAGATACTATCATCATTCCCTACCACTTTGCCCTGCCGGTGCGACAGCCGTACAAGGGGGACACACTGCGGGTGTATTACCAGCCGCGGTTTCGGCAGTTCTGGACAATGCCGCACGTGGTTATGGAGCCGGGAGATACCGTGTGGCTGAGCTACTACAACGTCGAGGAGATTGACCCGCAGACGGTGCCGTCGTTTGAGGAGCTGTTTCCAATCTTCATCAATCCATCGGACACGGTTCGCACAGTTGAGCTACCGCGGGGATGGGTGTACATGACGTTGGATAGTCAAGTAGTGTGGGGGCGTGTGCAAGTGGCACCATGGGGGAGCCGGATTTTGATGCGCGTCAGATATGATACAACAGTGATAGGGCATCATGGCGAGGTTCCTCTTCAGAAGTGGGCGGTAGTGTACCCGAACCCGGTGGAGGAGATGCTGACGGTGCTACTGCCAGAGCGGGGGACGGTAAGGGTGGTGTCCGTGGATGGGCGGGAGGTGTACAGGGGTGTGGTGGAGGAGCGGGTAGTGGTGCCGATGAGCGGGTTAGCAGCGGGGGTGTACCTGGTGCATATTCAGTATAACGAGGGGCGTAGAGAAACTCTCAAAGTTGTGCATCGGGGGACGACCGCAAAGTAATTGCGGATTGCTACAAACCATGTAGATTTGCCAGCAACCATCACGACTAGCGTTCGACGCGTGGGTGAGTTGAGGATTGATCACAAAGTAGATTTGCCGACCATGTCGCAGGTGGACCCACGAATGGCAATGGGTTGCGGATTGGTCACAAAGTAGATTTGCCGACAACCTGTACGATAAACAGCGTGGCAGAGTAAAATGGGTAGCTGCAAGATGCGAGGTGTTGCTGCTATCCGCCTTGCGATCATCGCGCCGTGCTGGGCTGCATGTACTGTGTACGCGCAGCAGCTCGATGCAAGGAAAATTGTTGAGAAATGTGCCTCTGCCGTTGTCCGCATCGAGACGGAGAAGGGTGTGGGGGCAGGATTCTTCATTCACCCACAATACATTGTCACCAACAAGCATGTTATCGAGCGAGGGGGGGGTGCAGAGTCATATATGCGCAAGTACGAAACAGCATACTACTCGCCCAATCAGATTACTGTGCATCTCAAGTCAGGAGAAACAATCCCGGTCATTGAAGTTAACGCTTTCCGTGATCATCCCCAAATTGACCTTGCAGTTCTCAAAGTACGGGCGCGGCAGAGAACGGTCTTGCCCATCAAGCCAACTGTCGCTGAAGTAGGAGAGGAAATCGTTGCAATAGGTCATCCCCTCGGGAGTCCGTGGAATGCGACGAAGGGGATTGTTTCGAACAACAGTTACCAGGACCTTCTGCAATTGAACGTTGCGCTTGATCCGGGCAACAGTGGTGGTCCGCTCATCAACGCACAGGGGCAAGTAGTTGGGGTAGCCCAGGAAATAGTCCTTCTGGCACAGACTGCGAACTTTGGAGTGCGTTCTGACGTTCTCAAAGGCCTGCTTGATTACTATGGTATCCCGTATAGCACGGATCCCCTGTTCTACCCTACCCCGCAGGGTTTGGAAGAACAGTTTCGTTTGCTTCAAAAACAGCAGCGCGCGTTGGAGGAGCAGAGTCAACGCCTAGAGGAGCAGCAGAAGCGGCTCGACAGTGAGTGGGAGCGACTACGCTCGGAGCGGATGAACTTTGAGAGGGAGAAAGCGGCTTTCGAGGCAAGAAAGAGGCAGGCAGAGGAATTTCTCCGAGAGTACGAGATCAAGTCCAATTCCCTCAATCGCCGAGAGCAAGAGTTGGAGGAACGCAAGCGAGAGCTTGAACGACGCGAACGTTGGATCCAGGAAAAAGAATTCACCATCACCGAAAAGCTCGGTGAACGCTTCTCGCTTGAATGCATCGGTCTATCGAGTTACGAAGTATACGGAAGGTCCTTTCTCCCTCGGGCGGCGGTGGGACTTTCATATCGCTTTGGTTTTGTGCGCGATAGCGATGGCGAAGTCGTGGTTGCCGACAAAGTCGGTCTTCTGCTTACTCGGCAGTTCTCCCTGACAGGATGGCAACGGGATGAGCTATCAGTCGGGATGGCATTTAGTGGTCTTGTGCGTCTTGCACTTGGTGCGGTTGTGCGCGAGCGCTTTGGCTCCATAGAGGGGTCATCCGGCGGTCCACGGCCTCCGTTTCGCTATGTGGCAACAATCGCGATAGACTTTATCCCCCGCAGTCCCTGGACCGTGGGAATGGGGTTGACTGCCACGGGGAAGAAAGGCACTCCGGTGGAAGCACTGATGCCCTACATAATGCTTGGCTATGAGCTAAATTTTCTCCGGTGGTGAGAGCCGGCAGTATCGAATATTGGCATAGTCTTCGACTTCGCACAGTGGTAGTGTTGATGTGTGGTAGTCACGTGGAACAAAAACTCTTTCTACGTTACCAAGAGCATAGGAGAGCTGGCCAGGGGCATTGTCAATGGCAGCTATGGATGGTCACGGGGCGGTTTTGATCCCGTTATTTAGAGCGATGAGGTGTTTTTGCGTGGCAGGTGCAATGTCGGCACGATGCAGGAGTTTGTAGGACATAAGGGCGTGAGAACGGTACATACACACGTTCTGAACCCTGGCGGAGAAGAGTGTACGTCGCGTAGCCCAATTGACGCATTGTCCGTACAGAGAACGATGTTGTACAGAGGCTGCATAAGAACCTGTAAGATGACAAGGACGATGTTGAGGATGTTGACCGCAAAGGACCCTAGTCATTCAGTCAATAGTTGGGTGACAGTAGCATGTAGCGCAATGGTGGTGTAAAATCGCAGTAAATCACGCGCGAGGGTAAACTATGCCGGGAAAAGGTGCTGCTCCAAAGAGCGGCGATGAACTTAAGCGAAAAGTAGTTGCTCTCGCCCAGAGGATGGGTTTGAAAGCGGAGACGGAAGTCGAGGCTGCCAGGAGACTCTGGGGGCAGCGACGTTACATTGATGTGGTCATTACGGACGAGAGAACGGGCAAACGTTTGGGCGTGGAATGCAAATATCAAGCCACACCAGGAACGGCAGAGGAGAAAATACTTGCTACAATTGACGACATTGCTCACTGGCCGATCCCTGGGATTGTAATAGACGGAGAGGGCTTCTCTGCCAATATGCGGCACTACTTGATGTCTACCGGCAAAGTAGTTTGGTATAGCGAACTTGAGGAGTGGTTGCGTTTATATTAAGTGGGCCGGTGGCAAGACACAATTGGCGGATGCGTTGCTGGAACGCATGCCGCCTGTGTTTAACGTCTATCATGAGCCCTTTGTAGGGAGCGGCGCTCTCTTCTTTCGCCTCTACCGCGAGCGCAGAATACGACGTGCAGTTCTCTCCGATCTTAACGCTGAGCTGATCGATACGTACCTGGCCATTCGCGACTGTGTTTCAGAAGTCATCAGGCTTCTTTCCGAGTTTCCTCACGACAGAGAGTTTTATTATGCTATCCGTGAAAAAGACCCTTGGCAATTGGGCCTACCAGAACGGGCAGCTCGCATGATTTACTTGAACAAGACGGGATACAATGGTCTGTATCGCGTGAATCGCCAGGGGAAATTCAACGTTCCGTTTGGACGGTATAAGTCCCCGAAGTACTTGGACCGAGAGAATCTGCTTGCAGTTTCTCGGGCATTACAAGATGTTGACATTCTATGCGCACCGTTCGAAACGGTACTGGAAAGGGCAGCTCCAGGCGATTGGGTGTATTTCGACCCGCCGTATGTGCCCTTATCACAGACGGCTAACTTCAGGTCGTACCACGCAAATGGCTTTGGACTATCTGACCAAAAACGCTTGCGTGATGTCTGCGTCGAGCTAAGCAAGAACAGAGTGTATGTTATGCTCTCTAACTCTGATACCGAAGTCGTCCGGTCTCTCTATAGCTTGCCCTACTTCACCATAGGTGAAGTACTGGCAAACCGCGCTATCAATTGCAACGGCGCGAAGCGAGGCAGAATCACGGAATTAGTCATTACAAACTATCCCGTTGAAAGGGCAACTCAGCTACATCTGCTGGAGCAACCACCTCTGCATCTTGTGCCGAACGTTGTATAGACCGCTGTCTGACGTGTAGCTCAACTCAGTAGTCCTCGGCTTGCTTTGCTCGCTCTAGTAGTGCGGCTTAGCTGCAGCTCGTTAGACATGGACCAGGAGATTATCCCAGCCAGCCTTCGGGGAGGCGGGCAACGCCGAGGAATCCAAGTATGCCAACGATGAGAAGGAGGAGAGTAGTCCGCAGATGCCACTGGGATGCGGGTAAGCGTCTCCGCCAGCGGAGCGGCAAGTGCAGTAGGACTAGGGATCCTATCATGAGCGCCGTATGCTCCCAGCGGTAGTGTGGGACGTTCGCCCAGCCCGTCCATTTCTGGATGAAGATCACGCTCCCCAAGAGGAACTGGAGGGCGAAGAGTCCCAGCAGCACAAGCAGAGGGGCTACTGCCGTGCGTGGCACGGATGGATTGGACTTCTGCAGGCTGCTAGCGAGAACAGCCACAAGCGCTACTATCCACGCCACAACGACGAGCCAGCGGTTGTGTCCGTGGAGGGTGACTAAGAAATCCATCGGCGTGCGTCTTCGGCTTTTGGGCAGCTACTCTGCAGATACGCCATCCTGCTCGGCGATTGGTTCTGGAGGTTACGCATGCGTGAAGCATCACTCAGAGGAGGCGGTCAGGCTGACTGCTGGGATGCGGGTTCTAGGATAGCGACCACCTCGCCGAAGAGCGTTGCTGAAGTCGCCTGTCGGATTCGAACGCGGATGAGGCTTCCGGTGCCAATCTCTGGACTCTTGGGGAAGATAACGACCTTGTTCGTATCGGTCCGACCCTGCCATTGCTCAGGGTTGCGCTTGCTAGGGCCTTCAACCAGGACCTCGTGGAGCCGGCCAATCTCCTTCTCTCGGTTGATCTCGTACGAGATCTGCTGCTGCAGAGCGATGATCTCATTGAGGCGGCGAACTTTG
This sequence comes from Candidatus Kapaibacterium sp., assembly GCA_025059875.1. Classification (NCBI taxonomy): domain Bacteria; kingdom Pseudomonadati; phylum Bacteroidota; class Eximiradiia; order Eximiradiales; family Kapaibacteriaceae (SeqCode); genus Kapaibacterium (SeqCode); species Kapaibacterium sp. (SeqCode). The sequence goes on along the minus strand of JANXCT010000003.1, from coordinate 78,816 downwards.
ACCTCTTCTGGGACGTCATCGCCCCATTTCCAGGCTTTCGTGCCTTCACGGGGGGAGTACTTGAACATGTAAGCGCCGTCGTAGCGAACGGTGCGCAGCAGCTCCAGCGTCGCTTGGTGGTCTTCTTCGGTCTCTGTGCAGAAGCCAGCGATGATGTCGGTGGAGAGCGCACAGTCGGGCATGACGGAGCGGATGCGTTCTACTCGCTCCAGGTACTGCTCTACGGTGTATCCCCGGTTCATGAGGGCGAGGATGCGGTTGGAGCCAGATTGGACGGGCAGGTGGATGTACTTGCAGAGGTTGGGGTATGCGGCCATTGTGTCGATGAGCTTGTCGCTCATGTCGCGCGGGTGGGAGGTGAGGTAGCGGATGCGCATCTGCGGGGCTGCTTCGGCACATGCGGCTAAGAGGTCTGCAAAGTCTGCCCCTGTGATGGGATCACGGTAGCTGTTGACGTTCTGTCCCAGGAGGGTGACCTCCTTGAAGCCGCGCTGCCAGAGACGACGGACCTCGGCGACGATGGACTGGAGCGGGCGAGAGCGCTCACGTCCACGGGTGAATGGCACAATGCAGAACGTGCAGAACTTGTCGCAGCCGCGCATGATGGAGATCCAGGCACTGATTCCCTCGGTCCGCAGGGGCTCAATATCGTCATAGGTCTCGACACGGCTAAGGCGGACGGCAATCCCTTGTTCGCCAGCGAAGGCTTGTTCTAGGAGCTGTGGGAGCTTTCGGTATTCGTCGGGACCGACCACAAGCTCTACCAAGCGCTTCTCGCCTAGGAGTCGAGAGCGAAGCCGCTCAGCCATGCATCCCAGAATCCCGACGACAAGCTCGGGCTTGCGACGCTTGTAGGGTTTCAGGTGGTTGAGCCGCTCGAAGACTCGCTGCTCGGCGTGCTCGCGGACGGCACAGGTGTTGATGAGGATGACGTCTGCGTCTTCGGGATGTTCAGTGATGCCGTAGCCATTGGCATGGAGAATACCCAGCACGATTTCGGAGTCGTTGAGATTCATCTGGCAGCCGTAGGTCTCGATGTAGACTCGGCGTGCCCTCTGTTCCTTGCTAGGGACTTGGAAGGGCTCGAGTTGAGAGAGCACGGGAAGCTCCAGCATCATCGTCTTAGAAACACGAGTCGTCGGCAAGGTGTATAACGAAGCACTGCCGGCTTTCGTGAGAATGTGGGTATCGCCATGCTGGGAATATGTTAGCACTATTGGAACGGGTTGTTGTTGTTGGTGATCGCGTGCTCATCAGACCCCGGGTTGGGGAAGTACGGACAAAGTCAGGGCTGTACCTGCCGCCGGGAGTCCGGGAGAACGAGAGGGTACAGACTGGCTACGTCGTCAAAGTGGGCCCAGGCTACTTAGTTCCAGCCCCGCCGGAGTGGGAGGAGCCGTGGAAGCCTCGTGAAGTCCAGTACCTCCCGCTCCAGGCGCGAGAAGGGGACTTGGCGATCTACCTTCAGCGGGATGCCTTAGAGCTGGAGTTAGAAGGGGAACGGTATGTCGTCGTGCCTCATTCCTCTATCTTGCTGCTCATCCGGGACGAGGAGCTATTGGAGGGGTAGGGCACGGGTGGCCCTATACAGCGCTGGATGTTCAACGGCATGGAGGGCATGCCGATGTGGCTAGGGTTCCTGTTCCTTACAGTTGCCGTGGCGCATGAGTCAGTAGCTCAGTGCCTACTGTATCCGGTGCCACTTTGGGAGCGGGTGGCCGAAAGCGAGCTAGTAGTGGAGGGACAGCTGGTGCGAGAATGGGTTGTTGAAGAGCCATCCCGACGGATGCTCTACACGGTGTGGGAGCTCGCTGTGACGAAGCATTTCCATGGGGTGCTGCCAGGACCACGGCTACGTGTAGCGCGGGAGGGTGGGGTCCTCGGGGACCGAGCCGTCGTCGTTGAGCCATCAGCGCCGTTACGGCTGGGGAGCGTAGGGCTCTTCTTCTTGCAGCGCCTCCCTACATTGGAGCCGATAGAAGGCCAGATGTACACACTCACAGCAGGTCCACAGGGGGTGATACTGTACGAGCTTGCTGAGCAGAGGGGTTATGATCCTTTCGCCACTTATTCACTACTGGAGCTCTATCGGGAGCTAGAACAGCTGACGGGGCGGCCTTACCGGGAGTATGCTCCGGTACCCCAACCCCAGGGCCTACGGAAGGGGGAGCCAATGCAGCCGATGGCGAACATCACAAGCTTCACTCCCAGCACGATTCCTGCGGGCACGTTTGACACACTACGGATTTTGGGCTCTGGGTTCGGGAGCACTGCCGGAAGTGTCCGCTTCCGGAATCCAGACGATGGCGGGAGTTCGTGGGTTAGCGTACCGAGCAACCACATCGTGCTGTGGACCGATACTGAGATTCGGGTTATCGTCCCAACACAGGCTGGAACAGGCACGTTCCAAGTCATAACCTCTGCCAACCAGACCATCACTTCCCCCAGCCAGGTCACCATCCCTTACGCACTGCTGACGATTTCCTCCGGCGGTGTGCGCTACCCAGTGCGCCTAGTGAACCACAACGGCAGTGGTGGGTATACGCTGGTGCCAAACAGCAACTTCGCCGCAAACACGGCGGCATTCCAGGCGTTCATGCAAGCGCTCCAGACATGGCGCTGTAGCACGTACGTGAACTTTGGCCTCATGGAGACAACGACCAACATCAACTGTCCCTCCGACGACGGGACGAACATCGTCAGCTTTGACGCTACCTCGTGCTCGCTACCGAGTGGCGTTCTAGGGGCAACTTACAACTACTACACTGCGTGCTCCATGGGGGGCCAACAGTACTGGAGGCGGGCCGGTTTTGACCTCGTCTTTCGGCGTACGGCTCCAGGCGGGGGGTGGAACTTCGGCCCGCAGCTGCCGAGCAGCACTCAGTACGACTTCGAGTCCGTTGCGCTCCACGAGTTGGGGCATGCCCATCTGCTGGGGCACATCATTGCAGCAGGACAGCTGATGCACTACGCCATCGGCCCAGGGCAGACTACACGGACTCTAGGTGAACAGACGGACAGAGCTGGTGGACTCCGGGTTATGCAGCTCAGCACTGCTAGTGCGCCGTGCGGTCCAGGGGCTATGGTGCCGTTGACATCGAGTACTTGCGTTGTCGGCCGTCCAGTAGCTGGCTTTGGGGCACAACCACGCCAAGGCTGCGTTCCACTGACGGTTGCCTTCTCGGATTCCAGCACTGGTGCCACGAGCTGGGCGTGGGATGTAAATGGCGATGGGGCTACTGATTACACGACCCGCAACTGTGTCCACACGTACCAGCAGCCTGGCCAGTACACGGTGCGGCTGATTGTCAGCAACTCGTACGGTAGTGACACCTTGGTGCGTACCAACTACATCACGGTCTACCCATTGCCCGTAGCAGACGCAGGGACAGATCGAGCCGTCTGCCCTGGTGAGAGCATCCGTTTAGGGGGCGCTCCGACGGCTTCGGGCGGGACGGCCCCCTACCAATATGCTTGGGAGCCCACCACAGGGCTGGACGACCCCACGAGTGCAAACCCTACGGCGCGGCTGGAGACCTCACAGCAGTACGTGCTGACCGTTACCGATGCTCGGGGGTGTCAGGCACGAGATACGGTGACCATTGTCGTACGTCCGCGGCCTGAGCCGAGGCTCTCAGTCATTGGGCAGACGGCATTCTGTGAGGGTGATAGCGTCCGTCTGGTTGCGCCGATAGGCTACCAGCGCTATCGCTGGAACACGGGTGATACAGTGCGTGTCCTGACGGTGCGCCGTGGTGGCCCATACTGGGTAATGGCACAAGATGCTTTCGGCTGTTGGGGGACTTCGGATACGGTTGTGGTGACAGTGTATCCACTGCCCCAGGCACAAGTTACAGGACCGTCCGCTGCCTGTGCTGGAGATACTGCGTCATACCGTGCAACTCTGCCACAGGCGGGCGACTGGTTTGAGTGGATGGTGCTGGGAGGTCAACTCCTCCGTGGCCAGGGGATGGCTGAGGTACTGGTGCGCTGGACAACCCCTGGCACAGGCCGTCTGCTCCTGCGGCAGCGGAGCCAGTATGGATGCGAGGCCCTCAGTGATACCTTCCGGGTGGTCGTCCATCCGTTGCCACGGCCGGCAGTGACGGTTGTCGGTCGTGCGGCCTTCTGTGAGGGCGATAGTGCCGTGCTAGAGGCACCGGCGGGATATCTCCGCCACCGCTGGAGTACTGGTGATACAACACGTCGCATCGTCGTGCGGAGTGCAGGGACTTACTACGTGGAGGTCGTCTCTACTGCAGGCTGTAGAGGGGCTTCCGATTCGGTGACAATTCGGGTCTATCCGCTGCCACCGAAGCCGGACATTGAGCGCCGTGGCGATACGCTCATCTGCACTCGGGAGGCAGCCGCTTACCGATGGTATCTCAACGGACAGCCGATTGTCGGTGCAACAGGACGCCGCCTGGTGGCACGACTCTCGGGGAGCTACGCCGTGGAGATCACAGACAGCAACGGCTGTCGGAACATGTCCGATCCGATAGGGGTCGTTGTCAGTGTGGCTCTGCAGCCTGGAGGGATGGCGCCGTGTGTTCCGAACCCTGTTGGCGACTTCCTCTGGGTGGAGCTGCCAGAGGAAGTTGAGACGGCCCAGGTGGTGCTGAGCGACGTCCTCGGTCGGACGGTGTGGAGCGGGACTGCGCAGAGGATGGGGAAGCAGTATGCTACTGTGCCTGTCCGGTCGCTCCCTGCAGGGGTCTATGCAGTCCGCTTCGGCGGGTGGCGAGGGCAGATTGTGTGCTACGTCGTCAAGTACTGATGGAGAGCTGCCCCTTCCAGAGTCGAATTGCTGAAGCCATTACCGAATCTATCGCCGTGAAGCGTCGGCTCCTGGAGGAGTGTAGTCAAGACATCCAGCGCTGTGGGGAACTGCTCATAGAGACCTACCGCCGTGGGGGGAAGGCCTTGCTCTGTGGAAATGGAGGTAGTGCCGCTGACAGCCAGCACCTGGCTGCCGAATTGGTCATACGGCTGCGAGGACACGTCAACAGAGCCGCTATTGCCGCCATGGCGCTGACTGTGGATAGCTCTATCCTAACAGCGGGCGGAAACGACCTGGGTTTCGAGAATGTGTTTGCCCGTCAGGTAGAAGCATACGGGCGTCCCGGGGATGTCTTGATTGCTATCTCCACCAGCGGTAACTCGGAGAATGTGCTCCGCGCTGTGCAGCAGGCGCAACGGCAGCAGATGAGTGTCATTGGGCTGTTAGGCGCTGGTGGTGGACGAATCCTGCCGTACTGCACTGCTGCTGTTGTGGTGCCCAGTCACGTGACTGCGCGGATTCAGGAGGCCCACATTCTCGTGGGGCACATCTGGTGCGAGATGCTGGAAGAGGCACTCTTTCCGGAGCTCTTCGCGTAGGGTGCAACACTCTGATGGACCCTTCGTCCTTGGCCCCTCGTTCAAAGTTGCACGAGGTAGGAAAGATGCCAACGAAGCACGAATATCTCCGCCCGGAGCTCGCTATAGAGCACCTTGACATTACACGCTACCCCGACATTGCTCCTCTGGTGGAGGCAATGGGGCGCATGGCGTTCCAGGCTCGGAACCTCCACCAAGCTGCACATATCTACGAGCAGATGCTGCAAGACGAGCGCTGTACGGTTATCCTCTGCTTGGCTGGCTCGTTGGTCAGCGCGGGGTTGCGACGGGTGATTGCCGACGCCATCCGTTTCCGGATGGTGGATGTCATCGTCTCTACCGGCGCCATCATCGTGGACCAAGACTTCTTTGAGGCTCTGGGCTTCCGACACTACCAAGGTTCGCCGCGGGTGGACGACGACGAGCTGCGGGAGCTCATGATTGACCGCATTTACGACACCTTCATCGATGAGGAGGAACTGCGGGTGTGCGACCATACCGTCGCTGAACTCGCAGAGCAGCTTCCTCCAGGCGTCTACAGCTCGCGGGAGTTCATCGCTGCGATGGGACAGTACTTGGTTGCGCGAGGGATTGGAGAGGAGTCCATCGTGCGGACGGCATACGAGCACGGCGTGCCCATCTTCGTTCCGGCCTTCTCTGACTGTTCAGCTGGATTTGGCCTGGTACTCCACCAGCATCGCCACCCAGAACGGCATGTGGCGATTGATTCCGTGAAGGACTTTCGGGAGCTCACCTACCTGAAGATCCGGGCGGGTGAGACAGGGTTGGTCATGGTGGGCGGTGGGGTGCCGAAGAACTTCGCGCAAGACGTGGTGGTCGCGGCAGATATCTTGGGACATGCCGTGCCGATGCACAAGTACGCCATCCAGATCACAGTCGCTGACGAGCGTGATGGAGGGCTTTCGGGCTCTACTCTCCGGGAGGCCAGCTCATGGGGGAAGGTTGCGGGAACATACGAGCAGATGGTCTTCGCCGAAGCTACATTGGCCCTTCCGCTCCTGGTAGGCTACGTCTACCATCGGGGTGTGTGGAGGCAGCGGCAGCCGAAGCGCTGGATGGATGCTTTCACCTCTCCCGAAGTCCTGCGGTCTGCGGTGCTCTCCCTACCTTAGGCCCTCGGACCAGGAGATGAAGCCATGAGCAATGTCTTCAGTTGGGTGTTGCTCTAGGCTGACATCGGCGCTCCTACTTCGACCCGGGAAGGCGTAATGCGGCCCGCAGCGTTTGGAGGAGTTGTTGTAGCAGTCTGACCTTTTCCTGGGTGCGTAGCATTCCGGGGTGTGTCCTGATGTCTCGGAAGTGGCTTGCTTGCTAGGAGGCTAAAGCTCTGGGTTTGTGGAATGGCTGATGGTGGCATTGCGAGCGGACCCGCTGGGCTGCATGCTCCATACAACTCAGAGGAATCGCATCACGGCGGTAACGAATCTGTATAGGCCACCTTCGACGCTCTGCCGTGATATCCAGAGTGTTCACTACGATCGGCGACAAATGACCGTCAATCCTTCTTGTCGTGGTTGTGCCATCTTCGCAACCATGCTGCTTGAGGCCTCTCCGTCTCCTGAAAGCTGGGGGTGGAAGGCCGGACTTGTTCGTGGCTTGCTACTACATTCGACAGCAGTGACAAGGCCCTAAGAACTGGGCCGTCAATCGAACTCTGATTCTGGAACGGGGCCGGTGGTCGCCTGCTTTTACAGCATGTGTCTGGTGATGGTGCCGGCAAGGACGATGATTGGACCTGCGAGGACGAATGTGCTTCCTCAGCTCCCTAAGTCCCACTTGCCGAGTTCTGGGGCGTGGACTTGGTAGAGGATGCCGTAGCCGCCGTCGGCAAGCTGCCAAATGTATCGGCTGTCGGCGCTCGTTCTTGAGCTTGTTGGGAAGGGCCTACCGGAGGGTGGTGCAAAACCTCCACGCGCGAAGCGGAAGCTCAGCTCCACGGGTGGGATTCGAACCCACAGCCCCCTGGTTAACAGCCAGGTGCTCTACCGTTGAGCTACCGTGGAATGCTGTACGTCAATTCGCTCGCAAAAATACGGTGGTAGGCGGATTCCGGAATGCCGAGGGCCTCACGGCAGCTGCTGAGGTCGGTAGCCTCATTCCTGATCGCTGACGGACTGGGGATCATTGGGGCTGTGCTCTTCTCCATCCTCTTAGGGCGGCTTCGGGGGGCAGAGGAGTTGGGGCTATACTCGTTCAGCATGGCGCAGGCGCTGCTTTTGCAGCTGTTTGTAGAGGCAAACTTTGCTGTGACACTGCCGCAGGAGGTGGCCCGTACTGGCACGATAGCCTCCCCACTGCGCCAAGCACAGCTTGCGAAGTGGTACTTGGCGCTGATAGGGTTTCCGCTGGGGGTCGGACTCACGATTGGGCTGGGAAGGGCTGATGCGCTTGCGCCAACGGTGGCAGCGTTTGTCGTCTCGCTCTTCCATAGCTTCGTAAGTAGCTACGCGGCTCTCCTCCAGGGACTTGGGGCGCTACAGCTCTTGGGGGCTGTGATTGCCGTCAGCAGCACGTTGGGGGCTTTGGCAGGGATTGCTGCGGTAGTGGCTGGGTGGCCGCTCGTGCCTGTGATTCTCGTCCAAGGAGGTGTTGGTGCACTCTCTGCATGGGTGTGGTTCGGGATTGCTCTTCGACGTTGGCAACCAGGGTGGCCTCTGTGGCGGACGTATGCGGTGGAGTTCCTCCGCGATGTCTTTGCTCGAGGGGTGCGGGGTACGTGGGAGGCTGTCCTCGATGTACTTCGGGAGCGGTGGTATTGGATTGCCTTCGGCTTTGTGACGAATGGCTACATGCGCTTTGGGGTCCTCTTCCTCGGTTGGGTAGGGGCTGAGGCAGCCGCTATCGGGGCTTACTCCGCAGCACAGCGATTCATGATGGTCCTGCGGATGATCCCGAACGCTTTCTTCCGGGTCCTACTCCCGCAGTTCGCGAAGCTGCCCGACCAGTTCTCGGAGCTTTGGGCTGTGGGAATGAGTGCTGCTGTAGGCGTCCCGATCGCCGCTGGCATCTACGGTGCTGCGCCGTGGCTCATAGAGTGGACCTTCCGGATACCAGAAGCGGTGGCGATGCTGCAAGTATTGGCGTGGGCACTGCCGGGAGTGATGCTCTCGCATCTTGCTGAAGCTTACGGTCTGACCCTTCGAGGGCGACAACGCCAGATCGTGCTGTGGGCAGCGGTAGTCTTGGGGCTGGGCTTCCTGTCGGCAGCATCGTTGCTGCCTCCGTGGGGGAGCATCGCCGTTGCATACGTCTACGTCGGCATGGAGACGCTCTATGCTCTCGGGGTCATGCTCATGGTCTGGGGACAGCGTCGCAAGGTGCGGCATGGGGCGACGGTGGGGCTATAGAACGTGGGCTGTGTTAGGACTCTGCTGTGCGGTAGGGGTGTTCCTTGCAGGCTGCGCTAATCCATTGCTGCCCCCCGGGGGACCTCCGGATCGGGAACCGCCGCAAGTGGTCTCTACTGAGCCTGTCTCTGGGACGACGCACTTCCGCGGCAATACCATCGTGCTCCGCTTCAGCGAATTCGTGGACAAGGCCTCCGTATTGGCTTCTCTTTCGCTACAGCCGCAGAAACCCTGGAGAGCAACGTGGGATTGGCTCGGAAAGACGCTCTCGTTGCGCTTCACTGAACCGCTGGACTCCAACACAACGTACGTGCTCACGCTCGGTACTGACTACCGAGATATCGCTGGCAATACAGCGGCGGCTGCCGTTAGTGTCGTCTTCTCCACAGGCGAGCGCATCGATCGCGGCCAGATCGAGGGACGGCTCGTGGACGCACAGCCTGCTGGAGTCTTCGTGCTGGCATATCCTCTGGCCAATCTGCAACCCGATACCCTCAATCCAGCCCATACGCGCGCCCGGTACTGGACGCAGGTTGGGACTGCGGGGACCTTTCGGCTCCAAGGGCTGCCAGATGGGGAGTATCGGCTCTTCGCCCTGCGGGACGCTGACCGCGATGGCCTCTACACGGAGGGCCGAGACGGTATTGGGACGACGGTTGAGTCAGTGTTCGTCCGAGCGGATACCCCAGCCGTAGCGCTCCTCCGACTCAATCCTGTTCTTGACCAAGCCCCACCAGAGCTTATGGACGTTCGTCCGCAGAGTCAGCAGCGCGTGCGCTTGGTTTTCAGCGAGCCGCTGGACACGGCGTCGGTGCAGGCATCGGCCGTTGTTGTGGAGGACAGCACTGGTTCGGTGCGGTTGCCAATCGTGGCAGCATACCTGGTGCCGGGGAGCTCTGCAATGGTGGAGCTCATGATGGCTCAGCCTGTCATGGACACCTTGAGCTTGTGGTTTCTCCACCTGTTGCCAGGCGGGATTCGGGACACGTCCGGGAATGTTGTTGCACCGCAGCAACGACGTTTCCGCTTCCGCAGAGGGCTTGATACCGCATGGGTTCGCTGGGCTACTGTTCCGCCCGACAGCTTCCAGTCCCTTCTCCCGTGGCAGCCCCTCGAGCTCATTGCTGAAGCGCCGTTGGATAGCACAACCGCAGAAGTCTCCATTCGGGATGAACGCGGCCGGGCAATGCCGTACCGGTGGGAAGTGGTGGCTCCGAACCACTGGCGGCTATGGCCTCAAGGGCGATGGGACAGCGAGCAATGGCAGCAACTCCGAGTCCATTTCCGCTCCCGTCAGCTTCCTGGCGGACGCATGCTTGCCGATACGCTCTTGGTTCGCTCCTTCCGGAGCGTGGATACTCGCCAGTATGCGGACCTAGCCGGAGAACTCCAGGACAGCCTCCGGTGTCGTGGTCCTTACATCCTCGAGGTGCGGGCTACGCGCGGGGCTTCTGGAATCTGGCGGCAGGAGCTCCCCCAACCTGGTCCATGGCGCTTTCGGGAGCTTCCACCGGGCTTCTACGAGTTGGAGGCCTTCTGCGATGAGGACCGCAACGGACGCTACAGCGCTGGGCAGGCCTTCCCTTATCGCTTCGCCGAACGGTTTGTGCGAGTGGGGCCGATAGAGCTGAAGCCACGCTGGAGTACGGAGGGCGTCCTCGTCAGGATGCCGTAGTCATAGGCAACGGGTGCGGCCGCCGTCAACAGGAAGGCTGACGCCGGTGATGTATGCTGCCGCTGGGGAGGCTAAGAAAAGAGCAGCGGCGGCGATCTCCTCAGGCTGGCCTATCCGTCCGGCGGGGATGGAGGCTATGGTGCGCTGGATGACTTCGCTAACGGGAATCCCTAGTTGCTGTGCCTGGTACTCCCAGAGGGCCTGTAGACGCTGGGTGAGAATACTTCCGGGCAGGATGGCGTTGACGGTAATCCCCCAGGGAGCTACCTCGGCCGACAGAGTCTTCATCCAGCTTGCTAATGCAGCGCGGACAGTGTTGGAGACTCCCAGCCCTTCAATCGGCTGACGCACTGAGGTGGAGAGCACGAGCAGGATCCGACCGTATCCTTCGGCCCGCATGTCCGGCAGCAGGGCTTGCATGAGAAGATGGGCTGTCCAGAGGTGCTGGCGGAAAGCGGCCTCAAAGGCGGTCAGCGGTGCCTCTATGAGCTTCCCTGGTGGAGGCCCACCGGTGTTGTGCACCAGGATGTGGTAGACAAGGCCCGATTGGTCCAGGTGTTCGCGCACGACTCGATCTAGCTCTTCGGGGTAGCTGAAGTCGGCAGCGATGGCATGGTGGCGCTGTCCGGCAGGGGTAGGGAGAGCTGCTCGGACGGCCTCCAGGCGTTCTGGGGAGCGTGCCAGCAGTGTCACGGAGGCGCCGGCGCGTGCGAAGGCTTCAGCGATGGCTTTTCCAATTCCTTGTGTGCTGCCGCAGACGAGCGCCCGCCTCCCCTCAAGGCTCAGTTCCATCGGGCAGGCTACTCCTCGGGCTGGAACCGCTCTAGCTCTTCCAAGATGGCCGAGACGATCTCTTCCTCTCGCACACGGCGGACGACTTCGCCCTTTCTGTATAGGATCGCCACGCCACGGCCTGCCGCAATGCCAATGTCCGCCTCACTGGCCTCCCCAGGACCGTTGACGGCACAGCCCAGGAGGGCAATCTTGACGGGCTTGCGGATTCCCGAGCGCCGCACGGCCTCCTCTAGCTCTCGGGAGATGCGGAACAGGTCCACCTCAATTCGTCCGCAGGTCGGGCAGGCGATGATCTCCACGCTACGCTGCGCCAAGCCGAGCGAGCGGAGGATTTCCTTGCCGACTTCGACCTCCCGTTCCGGCTCGTCCGTGAGGGACACGCGGATGGTGTCTCCAATTCCTTCGGCCAGCAGGGTGCCAATTCCGACGGCTGACTTGATGATCCCTGGACCGGGCAGTCCTGCTTCGGTCACGCCCAAGTGGAGCGGGAAATCAACCTGGTCTGCCAGAAGGCGGTAAGCTTCGATCATCAGCCGCACGTCGGTGGACTTCACAGAGATGACGATGTCATCGAAGCCGAAGTCCTGGGCGATCTCCACATGCCGGAGAGCGCTCTCCACCAGTGCCTCAGGGGTAGGGTAGCCGTACTTCTCCAGGATATCCTTCTCCAGCGAGCCCGAGTTGACGCCGATCCGAATGGGGATGCCCCGCTCTTTGGCAGCCGTGAGGACTTGGCGGATGCGCTCTCGAGAGCCGATGTTCCCAGGATTGATGCGCACCTTGGCAACTCCGGCCTCTATGGCCTTGAGGGCAAAGACGTGGTTGAAGTGGATATCAGCGACGATGGGGATGTCCACACGGCGAACAATCTCCCGGATGGCTTCGGCGGCTTCCCAATCGTTGACGGTGACACGCACGATGTCGGCACCGGCTTCTTTGCAACGCAGGATTTGGGCTACCGTAGCTTCTACGTCGGCGGTCTTGGTTTTGGTCATCGTCTGCACCGAGATCGGAGCATTCCCTCCGACGGGAACATTCCCTACCCAGACGCGCCGGGTCCGGCGGCGCCGGTATGGTCGAGTCGCATAGGGCTGCTCGGTGATAGCCGCAGAGGTTTCTGCAGCAACAGGTAGCTTGATGAGTTCGCTCATGGCTCTGCTTGGAGACGGCGACTTGCTTCGTAGAGAATGCGACGTTCGCGTTCCGACAAGCTTTCGTACCCGAAGGCCGCAATCTTGTCCAGGATGGCGTCAATGTCGCTCTGGGTGATAGGCTGCCCTTCAAAGTAGAGGAGGACCTCCTCAGCAGGGACAAGGCGCACCGTTTGAGGTTGCGAAACACCTCTCCTGCTCCTGCGCCGTGGTGGAGCGGAGAGCCGGAAACGTGCTCGACGTGCCCAGAACCACGCTCGATCGAGAGCTGAGAAGAGTCCCACGCGGTCTCCGAAGCGCAGCAGGAGGAAACCGGTGAGGGCGCCTCCCAGGTGGGCAAAGTGCGCAATTGGCGAGCCAGCGCTGCTGACGCCAGAGATGAACTCAATGCCTGCCATGAGGATGACAAGGATGCGGGCCGGGATGGGGATGAAGAAGGGGAACATGAAGACAGGGCGGTCAGGGAAGGTCAGACCGAAGGCAAGCAGCACGCCGTAGACGGCTCCCGATGCGCCGACCGTTGGGGCAGGGTAGGTCCAGAAGAGCTGGACGAGGAGGTGGAGGAGGCCAGCTCCAATCCCGCAGAGTAGGTAGTACCACGTGAAGCGCCGGCTTCCCCAGAGCTGCTCTAGCTCCATCCCGAACATCCAGAGGATGAAGAGGTTGAAGACGATGTGCCAGATGTTCTCCAAACCAGCGTGCATGAACTGGTAGGTCAGGAGCTGCCAGGGGAAGAAGGAACCGCTCAGCAGAGGCTGGAGGGCGAAGTACTCTACGAAGAACACCTCCAGCGGTGTGCCGTGGTACCGGAAGAGGGCTAGGAAGAGGTGCTGGACAACGAAGACGGCAATGTTGAGGAGGATGATTGCTCGCAGGGCTGGATTATCGGCCAGGAAGCGGCGCCGGCGCCAGGTGTCGTAGTAGGTCATCGCCTGGGGTACTTCCGTACCTGGCGCTGTAAGACGTAGCCCATCGGCTAAGATTGCCCCTCCAAGGCCTCTAGGCCAGGTAGAGTGCGTCCCGCCAAGAATTCCAGCGATGCGCCACCACCAGTAGAGAGGTGGCTTACAGCACTCTCCATCCCTAACTGCCGTAGCGCTGCAACGGAATCGCCGCCACCGACCAGGCTGAAAGCCCCCCGGCGGGTGGCTTCAGCAATAGCGCGGGCTAGTTCAAGGGTCCCAGCGCGGAATGCAGGGATTTCGTAGACGCCAAGCGGGCCATTCCAGAAGATGGTGCGAGCAGACTCCAGTTGGCGTGCGAAGAGCGCTACTGTCTGTGGCCCGATATCGGCTCCTCTCCAGCCTTCGGGAATGCCTCCCTCCGAGAGCAAGGCGAGCTGCACGGGAGCCCCATTGCGCAGTTCCGGAGCGCAGTAGACATCGACGGGAAGTAGGATCTGCTTGCCGAGAGCATCGGCCTGCTGGAGGAGTTGGTGAGCTGTGGGGATGAGGTCAGGCTCTACGAGGGAGTTGCCGATTTGGACTCCACGGGCTGCCAAGAACGTGAAGGCCATGCCGCCGCCGAGCAAGAGCACGTCGCAGCGCTGGAGCAGGGCCTGCAGCACATCCAGCTTGTCAGATACCTTCGCCCCACCCAGGATGGCGACGTACGGGCGTTCGGCAGTGTCTCGGAGTCGTCGGAGCGCCGTGATTTCGCGCTCCATTAGCAACCCCATGCCTTTCCACCGCATCCGACGCGGAAGCGCTACAACGCTTGCGTGTGCTCGGTGAATGGTCCCGAAGGCGTCGTTGACGTAGACTTCAGTCCCGTGAACCAACTGCGCGGCAAAGGCTTCGTCGTTGGACTCCTCGCCTGGGTGGAAGCGGAGGTTCTCTAAGACGACGACATCCCCTGGGCGGGCGTCGGCAATGCTTCGCTGGGCAGGCTCGCCGATGCAGTCGGGAGCAAAGTGTACAGTGCAATCCAGCAGTGTTGCCAGGTGGCGGGCAACAGGAGCTAACGACAGATGCGGCATGGGCTTACCCTTCGGGCGTCCGAGGTGGGAGAGGAGGATTGGTATCGCTCCGGCTGAGCGAAGCTCTTGGAGTGTTGGTAGCGCCTCTCGAATGCGGGTGTCGTCGACGATAGCCCCGTCCTCGGAGAGCGGGACGTTGAAGTCGACGCGTACCAAGGCACGGCGTCCAGCAATCGGCAGCTCGTGCAGGCGGAGTATCATTGAGGTGGCTGCTCAATCCCCTAAGCGGAGCACCAAGTCTACGAGCCGCTGGACGTAGCCCCATTCGTTGTCGTACCAGCCTACGACCTTGACCAGCGTCCCATTGGCCATCGTGGAGAGGCCGTCAATGATGCACGAGTGCGGATTGCCGATGATGTCGCTGGAGACCAGCGGCTCTTCCGTGTACTCCAGGATGCCACGGAGTCTTCCTGTAGCTGCTTCGCGGAAAGCAGCATTCACCTCTTCGCGGCTTACCGGACGCTTCACTACGGCGGTCAGATCTGTAACGGACCCGTCCGGCACGGGGACTCGGAGAGCGTAGCCGTCTATGCGGCCTTTAAGCTCTGGAATGACAGCTCCGACGGCTCGAGCTGCCCCGGTCGTCGTCGGGATGATATTCAGCGCCGCTGCTCGGGCCCGTCGGAGGTCTTTGTGGGGGAGGTCCAAGATGCGCTGGTCGTTCGTGTAGGCGTGGATGGTTACCATGAAGCCACTCTCAACCCCGAAGGCATCGTGGAGGACCTTCACCATCGGAGCAATGCAGTTGGTTGTGCAGGAGGCATTCGAGATGATGCGCTCCTGCCCTGTAAGGGAGTCCTCGTTGACCCCAAGGACGATGATTGCGTCGGCGCTGTCCTTGGGAGGGGCTGTGAGGAGTACCTTATGCACACCCCGCTGGAGGTGCTTTTCGGCGTCGGCGCGGCGGGTGAATTTGCCTGTAGCCTCTACAACGATGTCTACCTCGCTCCATGGGATGTCCTCGATAGTAGGGCTAGCGCTGACTGGGATCCGATGTCCATCTACGATGAGGGCTCCGTCTTCGGCTTTGACCTCTCCCGGAAAGCGCCCATGGACAGAGTCGTACTTGAACAGGTGGGCCAGCGTGGGAGCATCGGTTAGGTCGTTGATGCCGACGAACGTTATCGGAACGCGGCGCTGGAGAGCAGCCCGGAGGAAGAGGCGCCCGATGCGTCCGAATCCGTTGATGGCAACCCGAAGTGCCATAGCACAGTGCCGAATGTACTACACTACTGCCTGTGCACCGGCCTCTTGGAGAGCTTCCCGAACCTGGGCTGTAGCTTCCTCCAAGCTCCGAGCGACGCGGAACCGCAACCCCGAAGCGTGGAGGATTTGGGCTGCCTCTTCGGCATTCGTCCCTTCCAGCCGGACGACAATCGGAACGGTCGGTTCTATCTGCTGGAGTGCCTGAACGATTCCCTGAGCGACGCGGTCACAGCGCACGATTCCCCCGAAGATGTTGACCAAGGCTACCCGGACGTCGGGATCGGAGAGCATAATCCGGAAAGCATGGGCAATCCGCTCTACGTTAGCTGCACCCCCCACGTCCAGGAAGTTCGCTGGTCGGCCTCCCGCGAGTTGGATCATGTCCATCGTTGCCATTGCCAGACCAGCTCCATTGACCATGCAGCCAACGTTCCCATCGAGTTTGACGTAGCTGAGGTGGTATTGAGAGGCTTCCACCTCCCGCGGGTCTTCTTCCTCGGTGTCCCTTAATGCGGCTAGGTCCGGATGGCGGAAGAGGGCGTTGTCATCCAAGCTCACTTTGGCATCCAGGGCGATGAAGCGTCCGTCCTGGGTACGGACCAGCGGGTTCAACTCCAGCAGACTACACTCAAGCTCGTCGTAAGCATGGGCAAGCCTCTGGAGCAGCTCCGTGAAGGTAGGGATCAACTCGCCTTCCAGTCTGATCCAGAAGGCAATACGGCGTGCTTGGAAGGCTTGGAGGCCTAAGAAGGGGTGAATGTGCTCGCGTAGCAATGCCGAAGGACGTTCGGCTGCAATCGTTTCGATCTCCACACCTCCCTCGCCAGAGACCATAAGCAGGGGCCGGCGACGGCTGCGGTCCAATGTGATGCTCACGTAGAGCTCCTGAGCAATCGGGAGTGCCTCTTCGAGGAGCAGATAACGCACACGGCGTCCTGCGGGACCTGTTTGTGCCGTGACTAGCCGATTCCCCAGCATCAACAGGCCTACCCGGTAGGCTTTGTCGGCGATGTTGCCCTCCCGTAGGAGCACCACGCCCCGCAGCGGTTCCCCGTTCCAAGTGAGGGGTTCGCCGGTCTCGGCATGGACGAACTGACCTTTCCCGCGCCCACCAGCGTGGATCTGTGCCTTCACAACGATGGCATTGATGTTCCGCAGCACGAAGTCTCGATAAGTGACGGCCCCAGCCTCTTCAGCAGTCCGGACGACCCGTCCCAATGGAATTGGGACGCCGTATCGTTGTAGGAGCTCCTTCGCTTGGAACTCGTGCAGGTTCATGGCGGCCTCTACACTCTCGTCCTCAGGAGCAGCTTTACGGATTACGCGGCTTCTTCTCAGTTCGAATCTGCAGGCCGCCCTCTTCGGCACCACTCTGCTGCTGTTGAGGAGCTTGCTGCTGGGGGGCTTGTTGCTGAGTGGCGCCGTCGCGTGGCTTCTTCTCTGTGCGGATCTGGATCCCTTCCTCAGGAGGCGTTACCGTCTGCGGAGCTGGCGGTAGCCGACGAGGCTGCTGTTGCTGGGCTTTTTGCTGCTGGGCTTTCTGCTCGGTCTTCTGTGGAGTTGCCGTCTGCTTCGCTGTGTCGGCACTCTGCTGAGGAACTGCAGCCGGCTGCGCAGCAGCTGTATCCGCGACTGGTTTAGGAGCTGTATCCAGTCGGAGCTCTTGCGGCTCGGCTGCTGGTTCGGGCTGACGGCTCGGAGCACACGATAGGAGCAGCAGAAGAGCTAACAGCACAGGTAGGTACATGGCGTTGTAATTTGGCGTGACACAGGCCCTCTTTTGACGCGCAAACCTATGGAATTCGGGCAACACAGACGGCGGCTACTGCGCCTATTGTTAGGCTATGGCATTCTGTTGCTGGCCGGTGTTGCGAAGCTCTCGCTTCAGCCGTTGTTTGTCTCCCAGGCCCTGGGTACACCGGGACGACCTATACGGCTATTGCTGGTGCCGGCTGTGGACGCCCAGAAGGTGACAGAGAGCGCCGAGGCGCTTGTGAGATTCCTCCGGCAAGCTACGGGCTATCACGTCGAGGCTTCGGTACCGACGAGCTACATAGCCGTCGTAGAAGCCTTCGGAGCAGGGAAGGCTGATATCGCTGCGATGAATGCCTTCAGCTACCTATTGGCCCGCGAACGGTATGGGGTCCGGGCTGTACTCCGAGTCGTCCGGCGACATGGGGAGCTGAGCTACCGTGGCCAGATCATCACCCACACGAATACCGGCATCCGAGAACTGGAGCAGCTCTCCGGAAAGCGCATCGCCTACGTTGACCCGGCCTCTACCTCTGGCTACATCTTGCCCAAAGCACTCCTGGAACAGGCAGGTGTCCGTCCTGCGGAAGAGGTCTTCGCGATGCGCCACGACAACGTGGTGACGATGGTCTACCAGCGCCAGGTGGATGCCGGAGCAACGTACTACTCGCCGCCAGACCCCGTTACGGGGGAAATCCGTGATGCTCGAGCTCGCGTCCTAAAGCAGTTCCCAGATGTTGTGGAGAAGGTGCGGATCATCGCACTGACGGATTCCATTCCGAATGACCCCATCGTCGTGCGGGCAGATTTGCCCGAGCCTGTTGTGGAGCGGCTCGTGCGCGGTCTTTTGGCATTCCAGTCTACGCCGGAAGGTCGGCGGGCTCTCTTTGAGATTTACAGCGTGGAGGGGTTCGCACCCGTGCGGGACCAAGACTACGACGGACTTCGGCAACTCCTGCGCCGATATGTTGGCGATGTAGAGAGGTTGCTGCGCTGATGGCACTCATTGAGCTCCACGACGTCAGCAAGGTCTTCCCAAATGGTGTTAAGGCGTTGGATGGTGTCTCGTTGCAAGTGCAGCGGGGGGAGTTCCTGGCTGTCATTGGGCTGAGTGGCTCTGGGAAGTCTACACTGCTGCGCTGTATCAATCGGCTCACCGAGCCAACGACAGGGCGAGTCCTTTTCGATGGGCAGGACGTGACCCATCTCCAGGGACGGGAACTACGCCGCTTCCGTCAGCGGATTGGGATGATCTTCCAGCAATTCAACGTCGTTGAGCGTCGGACGGTTTTGGAGAACGTGCTCGTAGGTGCTCTGGGGCGTGTCAGCGTCTGGCGTTCGCTCGTGGGGAGTTTCTCGCAAGAGCTCATCGAAGAGGCACTGCACAACTTGGAAGTGGTCGGACTTGCTGACAAGGCCTACGACCGTGTCCGGATGCTCTCCGGTGGACAGAAACAACGGGTGGCAATTGCCCGAGCCCTCATGCAGCGTCCTCAGGCCCTTTTGGCGGATGAGCCTGTGGCTAGTCTGGATCCGGCAACGTCTCACTCTGTCATGCGGTACTTGGAGGAGGTCAACCAGCGCTTTGGCGTCACAGTCGTCTGCAGCCTCCATTTCTTGAGCCTCGTGCGGCGCTATGCTCACCGTGTCGTCGCGCTCCGCGCAGGGCGCATAGTGTTCGAGGGGGCTCCAACGGAAATCACCGACGAGTGGTTCCGCCACATCTACGGCGAGGAAGCACAGGAGGTGGAGATCCGATGACGCACCGCCGTTGGCAGGGTATCGTGGTGGACTTCCTGTTGGGCACGTACGCGGCCGTTGTTCTCCATCGGGTTGTGTGGCAGCACATGGTGGTGGGGAGCGGTTCAGAGGTCATCTCTGCCGTCGAGTTGGCAGCGTACGTGGGAGGCGGAGCTTTGACGGTGGCGATTGGACTAGGATGCCATTGCACGCTTGGCGCATGGATTAGTGCTGGCGGGCATGGGCTCCGTCCGTGGCAGCAAGCTGGAGCTCTTCACTGGGGACTGTCGCTGTTAGTACTGACGGTTTGGGCAGGCTGGGTGGTGACGAAGATCTCGCCGCTGGAGCTCTTCTCGCCACAGGGCTTGGAGAGCGCGGGCCGTCTCTTCCGGGCGCTGTTGACCCCCGAGTTCTCCATCTTGGATAAAGCTCTCGCGGCGATGGTGCAGACCATCTACATTGCGCTGATGGCCACCTTGGCCGGCTTAGCGCCAGCATTGCTCCTTGGATTCCTTGCAGCGCGGAACGTAATGCGACGCCATCCTTTGACGTTTGCGCTCTACGCGGTCCTTCGGGTGCTCATCAACTTCACACGCTCGGTTGAGCCACTCATCTGGGCTGTCATCTTCTCCGTCTGGGTTGGGATTGGCCCTTTTGCTGGGATGTTGGCGATGACGGTACATACAGTGGCCGCGTTAGCGAAGCTGTACTCGGAGCAGGTGGAATCCGTCGACCCTGGACTCATTGAGGCAGTGGAGTCGACAGGGGCGCATCCGATCCAGGTCGTCTGGTTCGGGATCGTGCCGCAGGTGGTGCTGCCCTTCTTGGCGTTCACGATCTACCGCTGGGATACGAACGTCCGGATGGCAACGGTAATCGGCTTGGTGGGGGGTGGCGGTATTGGAACGCTTCTGATGCAGTACCAGGGGCTAGCTCGCTGGCATGAGGTTGGCCTAATTGTGCTGGTGATTGCTGCCGTAGTCTGGATATTGGACTACGCCTCGGCACGCTTACGGGAGGCCTTGGCGTAGGGCTTCCTTTCCGGGGCGTGTCTGCGTGCGGTTCTGTTGCTGGCGCTGCTGGAGCACTCCTTCGACAAGTTCGTCTAAGGTCGTGACGACGTTGTCCCAACTCCACCGCTGAGCGGCAGCTTGGAGAAAGGGGGCAAACGACACTCCTCGACGGTGTACGAAGAAGTCTGTGAGAGCTGCCGCAATAGCCTCCGGAGTAGGCGGGACAACGTAGCCAGTCTTCCCAGGCTCAACGTACTCGGCAAGCCCACCGACGTTGGTAACCACAACAGGACGTTGGTAGCGGAGTGCCAAGGGAGTAACTCCGCTCTGAGTCGCACTGCGATATGGTTGCACGACGATATCGGCTGCACTGAAGAGGAGAGGCGCTTCTTCACGCCGGATGAAGCGGTTGAGGACGACGAGTCGCTCGCTCACCCCAAGTTCACGGGCACGGCGCAGGAATGGAGCCGGATCTATGTACCACTCGCCGGCAATGACGGTGTAAGCAGGCAGGGGTATTCGCGGCAGGGCTTCCAAGAGAAGATCAACTCCCTTGTACAGGCGGACCAAGCCGAAGAAGAGCACGACTGGAGCGTTCAGTGGTAGGCCCAACCGCTGGCGTGCTTCTTCTTGCGAAACCAGCTCGCCATACTCAAATGGCGGATGAAGCGACACGCGCCGCGGCTTGGAGGCATCAAAGCGCTGGAGCTCGCGGGCCACGGCTTCGGAAAGGAGCAAGAAGGCGTCAAGTGGCCGCAGGACATAGCGAGTTAAGGCATCTGCAGCCGGGAAATGCTCATGGGGTGTTACGTTGTGAATGATGCCAACCGAAACGATCGTTGGTCGCCGTCGGCGTACAGCGCGTACGATCGTGCCTAAGCATGGGGCAAAGAAGGGGAGCCAAACGTTAACGAGGAGTACCTCGGGATTCCATTCGGCTATTTGCCGAGCGGTTTTGAGCCAGTTGACTGGCCAGAGTGAGTGGAGGATGGGGTAGATCTCCAATCCCGTAGGTGGCGGCTCAGAACTGAGCTGCGTCTTGCCCGGGAAGAGCCACTGCGGGTACTGGTAGCGGAATGTGACGATAGCAGCTCGCCGTCCTAAGCGCCGATACGTTGCCGCTAAGGTTTCTGTGTACGTTGCAATCCCTCCGCCGCGTAGGGGATGTGCCGGGCCAATGAGGATGACTGAGCCTGTAGCCATATCCTCGTAGTATGTGCTCGGTAGCTAAGCTCAGGTAGACGTATGACTGCGATGTCCCACTGGAGGGATGACGAAGGTCAATGAAGGGAAACTCAGGTGAGGTCGTAAGTTTGTGCGCAGGTGCTTAGAGAGATGCCAAGTAGACCCATGCGGCTCCAGGTAAAGATCCTGCGGTATAACCCTGAGACGGACGCTCGTCCGCACTACCAGCTCTTTACCGTCGAAGATACCCATCCGACCGACCGTGTCCTGGACATTCTCCACCGTATCAAAGAGGAGCAGGATGGTACGCTGACCTTCCGTCGCTCGTGTGCTCATGGGATGTGTGGCTCTGATGCGATGAAGATCAACGGCAAGAACGCGCTTGCCTGTACCGTACTGCTCAAAGACTTGGACCTCCGCCGACCGATCACGATCGAGCCGCTGCCGTTCTTCCCGATCATCAAGGACCTCGTGGTTGATATGGAGCCCTTCTTCCGCAAGTACGAGGCCGTCAAGCCTTACCTGATTCCGAAGGAAGAGCCTCCAGAGGATGGGCGAGAGTACCGTGTCTTTCCGGAGCAGATGGAGCGGATCATGGAATCTACGAAGTGCATTCTCTGCGGATGCTGCTCCGCATCGTGTCCATCTCTGTGGTCACATCCTGATTACTTGGCTCCAGCAGCTATGCTGAAGGCATACCGCTTCATCTTTGACCCGCGTGACGGTGCAACAGAAGAGCGCTTAGCTGTTGTCGGTACAGAGAACGGCGTCTGGCGCTGTCACACAATCTTCAACTGCGTGGAGGCTTGTCCGAAGGAGATCAACATCACTTGGCACATCTCCCAGCTGAAGAAGCTCTCAGTAGAGCGCTGAAGGGGATTTGCTTAGTTTTGCGGGACTTGAACGGTTGAGAACAATAGCTACACGACAGCGATGAACGAGGGCTACATCGTACAGGTGATCGGGCCGGTGGTAGATGTCGAGTTCCCGAACGGGGAGCTTCCAGCAGTCTTGAACGCACTCAAAATCCCGCGGAAGCTGCCTGGGTCGGACAAGGAGGACATCCTCATCTGTGAGGTACAGCAGCACCTTGGGGAAGATCGTGTCCGCTCTATCGCCATGGACTCGACGGACGGCCTAGTCCGTGGGATGAAGGTCTACGACACTGGAGGGCCAATCAAGGTCCCCGTGGGACCTGGAGTGTTAGGGCGCATTCTCAACGTTGTTGGGGAGCCAATAGACGAGAAAGGGCCGATTCAGGCGAAGGCGTACTACCCCATCCACCGGCCAGCCCCAGCCTTCGTAGAGCTGAATACCCGCAAAGAGATGTTCGAGACGGGCATCAAAGTCATCGACCTCATTGAGCCCTTTACCCGTGGTGGGAAGACAGGGCTGTTCGGCGGGGCCGGGGTTGGCAAGACTGTGATCATCCAAGAGCTCATCCACAATATCGCCAAGTATCACCAAGGCTACTCCGTCTTCGGCGGGGTAGGCGAGAGAACACGTGAAGGGAACGACCTCTGGCTGGAGATGAAGGCCTCGGGTGTTTTGGATAAGGCCGTGCTCGTCTTCGGCCAGATGAACGAGCCGCCAGGAGCAAGGGCTCGCGTGGGGCTAACAGCACTGACGATCGCTGAGTACTTCCGCGATGAGGAAGGTCGCGACGTGCTCCTGTTCATTGACAATATCTTCCGCTTCGTGCAAGCTGGCTCGGAGGTGTCGGCTCTCTTAGGTCGTATGCCCTCAGCAGTTGGTTACCAGCCCACGCTGGCAACAGAGCTGGGGGCGCTGGAAGAGCGGATTGTCTCGACACTACGGGGTTCCATTACCTCCGTACAGGCCGTCTATGTCCCAGCCGACGATCTTACCGATCCAGCACCGGCTAATACTTTCACACATCTGGATGCCATGACGGTACTCTCGCGCCAGATTGCGGAGCTTGGTATCTATCCGGCTGTGGACCCGCTGGAGTCTACTTCCCGCATTCTGGATCCTTTGGTCATCGGGCGGGAACACTACGAGACAGCAATGCGGGTCAAGCAGGTACTGCAGCGCTACAAGGACCTGCAGGACATCATCAACATTCTGGGGATGGACGAGCTTTCTGACGAGGATAAGCTCATCGTCTACCGAGCTCGGAAGATCCAGAAGTTCTTCTCCCAGCCATTCCACGTCGCTGAGCAGTTCACAGGGTTGCCGGGTCGGTACGTCAAAGTAGAGGATACCGTCGCGGGCTTCAAGGCGATCTTAGATGGTGAGGTTGACGATGTTCCGGAGGTGGCCTTCAGCTACGTTGGTACTTTAGATGAGGCCCTGGAGAAGGCCAAGAAGCTGAAGGCCTCTGAAATCAAGGCAGCGGCGTAATGGACAGGGCTCTCGACGTCGATATCATCACTCCTCGAGGGACGGTCTTCCAGGGCAAGGCGGTTGCTGTGACTCTCCCGGGGACGGTGGCTCCATTCCAAGTGCTCTACCAGCATGCTCCCATTCTTTCGACTCTGGAGCCAGGGGTGCTCAAAATCCTGCTGCCTGATCTGACGCCGGTCTACTACGCTATCGGTAGTGGGTTCGTCGAAGTCCTCCACAACCACGTTGCAGTACTCGTAGAGAGCATCGTTGCAGGGGAGGAGATAGATCTCCAGCAGGCGGCTCAGCGGCTCCAGTCAGCACGAGCCCAGCTCAATGCAGCCCAGACGCGGGACGAACTCCGGCGGGCCCGCCAAGAGCTTCGGGAAGCCGAGATCAACTTCCGAACCGCTCAGTTGGCGCGGGCCCGGAGGCAGATTTCTGAGGATTGATTCGGAGTCAGATAGAGGGCAGGATTCCAGCAAAGAGTTCAGGTAGTTGCCGAACTTGTGCTCCGTGAATCTGGCTCTACTTCGTAATTTTGCGGCCGGCGATTAGCACTCCTCGTAGGGGAGTGCTAACAATACCCCCCAGCCCCGTAATCGTTATAAGCTTTGTGGTTGATGTACAACAAGCAGAGAGGATGCCGATGAAGCTCACCCCTTTGTATGACCGAGTGGTTGTCAAGCCAGCCCCACCGGAGGAAGTAACGAAGGGTGGTATCATCATCCCGGACACTGCAAAAGAGAAGCCGCAGCAGGGCGAAGTTGTTGCTGTTGGGAAAGGAAAGCTAACGGAAGACGGAAAACTCATACCGCTGCAGGTCAAAGTTGGTGACCGAGTGCTGTTCGGTAAGTACGCTGGCACCGAGGTCACCATTGACGGCGAGGAATACCTTATTATGCGCGAAAGCGACATCTACGCCATCATTAATGCAGAGGCAAAGTAGGCGGTAAGTCCAACAAGTGAGGAGGAGCAAACAATGGCCGCGAAGATCATCTTGTATGATGCTGAGGCACGCACAGCTCTCAAGGAAGGGGTTGACAAGTTGGCAAATGCTGTAAAGGTAACTCTGGGGCCGAAGGGTCGCAATGTCATCATCGATAAAAAGTTTGGACCACCGGTCGTTACGAAGGATGGTGTCACCGTTGCGAAGGAGATTGAGTTGGAAGACCCTATCGAGAACTTAGGAGCACAGATGGTTCGCGAGGTTGCCTCGAAGACCAGCGACGTTGCTGGTGATGGCACGACGACAGCGACGGTATTGGCGCAGGCTATCTTCCGCGAGGGGCTCAAGAACGTGGCTGCTGGTGCAAACCCCATGGATCTGAAGCGGGGCATTGACATGGCTGTCAACGCTATCGTGCAGGAGTTGCGTCGAATCAGCCGTGAAGTTCAAGGCCGGAAGGAGATTGAGCAGGTTGCAACTATCTCAGCAAACAATGACTCCTCGATTGGCAAGCTGGTAGCAGATGCGATCGAGAAGGTCGGCAAGGACGGCGTTGTCACCGTCGAGGAGGCAAAGGGAATCGAGACAACGCTAGAAGTCGTGGAGGGGATGCAATTTGACCGCGGGTATCTGTCGCCGTATTTTGTCACCGACCCTGAGACTATGGAGGCTGTGCTGGAGAACCCATACATCCTCATCCACGACAAGAAGATCTCGGCAGTGAAGGACCTGCTGCCGATCCTGGAGAAGGTAGCCCAGTCTGGTCGGTCGCTCTTGGTCATCGCGGAGGACGTTGAGGGAGAGGCTTTGGCAACCCTGGTCGTCAACAAGTTGCGTGGGACACTTCGGGTATGCGCCGTCAAAGCTCCCGGCTTCGGGGATCGGCGGAAGGCAATGTTGGAGGATATTGCCATCCTGACAGGAGGTACCGTGATCAGCGAAGAGAAGGGGTTCAAGCTAGAGAACGCAACGCTTGCCTACTTGGGTACGGCGAAGAAGGTCGTCGTTGACAAGGATACGACGACCATTGTCGAGGGGGCTGGGAAGCCAGAGGATATCAAGCGGCGCATTAACGAAATCAAAGTGCAGATCGAGAAGACTACCTCGGACTACGACCGCGAGAAGCTTCAGGAGCGCCTGGCGAAGCTCAGCGGCGGTGTCGCCGTCATCAAGATCGGTGCGGCAACAGAGGTGGAGATGAAAGAGAAGAAGGCACGCGTAGAGGATGCACTCCATGCCACTCGAGCTGCGATTGAGGAGGGGATCGTCCCGGGTGGCGGCGTGGCATATCTGCGGGCCATGGCAGTGCTGGATGGTCTGAACCCGGAGAATGAAGATCAGCGGACGGGCATCAACATCGTCCGTCGTGCTCTGGAGGAGCCCATCCGGCAAATCGTCGCGAACGCTGGACTTGAGCCCTCCGTCATCGTTGCCAAGGTCAAGGAGGGGCAGGATGGCTTCGGCTTCAATGCCGCAACGGAGCAGTTTGAGAACCTCCTTGAGAGCGGGGTGATTGACCCGACGAAAGTTGCTCGGATCGCTCTAGAAAACGCTGCTTCCGTCGCCAGCCTGCTCATTACGACCGAGGCAACGGTCGTAGAGAAGCCGGAGAAAGAGAAGTCCACCACCAACACACCACCGGTGGACTACTAACGTCTATAGCTATGGAACTTGTCCCAAGTTCCCTCCACACACATACCGTCCCCCCTAATACCCCTGTGTCCCACGCCCCGCCCGTGGGCACAGGGGTAACTTTTTACAGTTGCTCTGCGCATGGTGGAAGCCAGAGGTACTTTCGGAGGTCCACACGGTCACCGACAACCTGCACGCCCTCGCTCTCGAGGAGCTCGCGCATGAGCGTTGGGGTAGCGAAATGCATCTTGCCGGAGAGCTCTCCTCGGCGATTCACAACGCGATGGCAAGGGATTTCAGGTGAGCCTCGGGCTGCATAGAGTGCCCAGCCCACCAATCGTGCTCCAGCGCGGATTCCTAGGGCTCGGGCGATATGCCCATACGTTGTAACTTTGCCGCGCGGGATCTGCTGGACGAGGGCGTAGACGCGTTCGTAGAAATCCTGATGGGGCTCCATCTCCAGCCGCGGCTACCACAACGGATCGTGTGTCTCACCGAGGAGACGACAGAGACCCTCTATGCCTTGGGTGCTGGCGATCTCATCGTAGGAGTTTCGGGGTTCGTCACACGGCCGCGTGAAGCTCGCCAGAAGCCAAAGGTCTCCACGTTCCTGGATGCGAAGATTGACGCCATCCTGGCTTTGGAGCCCGATGTAGTCTTAGCGTGGTCGGACCTGCAAGCATCTATATGTGCCGAGCTCATCCGGCAGGGGGTAGAGGTCATCTGTTTCAACCATCGCTCTGTCGAAGGGATCCTCTCAATGATTCTGCGCCTGGGAGCGTTGATTGGGAAGAGTGCGGAGGCTGAGAGGTATGTCGAGCAGCTCATGGCTGGTCTTCAGCGTGCTGCTGAACGTGGGGCTCAGCGGCAACGTCGTCCTCGGGTGTACTTTGAGGAGTGGTACGATCCCCTCATTAGCGGGATTCGCTGGGTGAGCGAGCTCATTACGATATGCGGTGGTGAGGATGTCTTTGAGGAGTTGAGCCGCTATCCTGATGCGAAGCGGCGCATTATCGCGGATCCGGATGAGGTCGTGCGCCGCAGTCCTGAGATCATCATCGCGTCGTGGTGTGGGAAGATGTTCAAGCCTGAGCGTCTGCGACAGCGGCCAGGGTGGGATGCTATTCCCGCCGTGCGCACGAACCAGCTCTACGAGATCCCCTCATCCATCATCCTGCAGCCTGGTCCGGCGGCCTTAACGGACGGCGTGGAGCGCCTCCTTGCTATCTTCGACCGGTGGGAGCGCACATGCTGCGGGTGACCTTCTCCAGCAACTTCGATGCTATTGTCTGCCTTGACGGAACGATACCAGAACAGGGCGTGTTCAAACGGTGCTCTTACGCTCCACTCATCGCCGCTGACGGAGCGGCTGTTAAGCTCTACCGCCACTACCGGCTTCTGCCGTCGTATATCGTCGGGGACCTGGATACGCTGCTCGTGTCCCCTGAGCGGGAACTGTTCAACGACATTCCACTGGTGCAGATTGTGGACCAGGACACGAATGATTTCGAGAAAGTGCTCTGCTTTGCGCAGCAGCGGGGCTGGAAGCGTCTTTTAGTCGTCGGCTTCCAGGGAGAGGAACCCGACCATACGCTCATCAACTGGAGCGTTGCCGTGCGCTATGCAACAACTCTAGAACTGTGCTTCTACGACAGCCATCGCTACGGGATACCACTAACCACGTCTGCGGTCGTGGGGTTGGAGGTCGGGGAGACCGTCTCGTTGGTCCCGCAGCCAGAGGCAAGTGTTACAACAACAGGATTCATCTGGGAGCTACGTGGCGAGCTGCTGCGGTGGGGAGTGCGGGAGAGCGCACGAAACGTCGTCCGGCGAGCCCCTGTGCACGTGGAGATCCACAGTGGGCAGCTTCTACTGTTCTGTCGGGATCGGTTGCCAAAGGCCCCGTCATTCGAGCTGCTCTGAAGCTATTCTATCCAGATCAGCGGGAAGCAAGAGAGGCCGGTAGAGTTGGTGCAGCGGCTGCGGCGAGTGGAAGAGCTGGTGGATGTAGTCCACCAGGACCGGAGGGGCCGGGAGCACGGAGACGTTGGCGCGAGAGCGGAAACACTGAAGAGCAAGGAGTTCGCCCGTGTAGCCAGTATAGGCGATGGAGAGATGCCCCGGAAGGGCACGGAGGTAGTCTTCTAGGGCTGGATCTCGCCTTGGTTTGTGCCGCGGGAGTCGGTCGATGAGTACAACCACGGTTGTGTCCGGTGCTGTCGGCAGGAATGCTGCAACAAGCCGCTCGCGAGGAACAAGCCGTGGCTGTATGCTCGGTCGGAGCCAATAACTCCCCAAGGCGATCCCAGCGACAACGACGCAGAGCCGCGGGAGGACATGCATCCAGCGCTGAGCCTTCAAGAGCCATAGAAGGCCACCGCTGACTCCGACAGCTGCAATGGCTGCACTGTGTCCTTCTAGGGCAGCAAACGGGAGCTGGGCAGCGTGGTGGGTTAGCCATGCCAGCCCGCGCAAGCATGCGATGGCGGCGCTTGTGTAGAGTTCGCCAATGGGCGGTGCTATGCCGTAGGAGAGCATCCCCAGGAGTCCAGCTACCAGCGCCGCCCCGCTCATTGGCACAGCAGCTACGTTGATCGGGACCGAGAGCAGGGAGAAGATTCCGAAGGCCATCGCAGCAACTGAGGCACT
The DNA here is from genome assembly GCA_025059875.1 of Candidatus Kapaibacterium sp. Taxonomy (NCBI): domain Bacteria; kingdom Pseudomonadati; phylum Bacteroidota; class Eximiradiia; order Eximiradiales; family Kapaibacteriaceae (SeqCode); genus Kapaibacterium (SeqCode); species Kapaibacterium sp. (SeqCode). Next base: position 49,998 of record JANXCT010000003.1, on the reverse strand, counting down.
CCCGCACGTTGCTGCTAGTGTCAGTGCTACCATGTCTCGTAAGAATTGGGGCAGGGCAGGCCCAAGTTGCTGGAGCCACCGAGCAAATGGCCCGAAGAGTCCGACAATTCCAAGGGTAGCCAAGACCGAGAGTTGGAAAGAGCGAGAGAAGAACAGTTCGGGCTGGAGGAGCAGTAACCCAAAAGCCACAGCAGCGACGACGTTGACTGGGTGTGGCTGCCGCTGGAGCAAGTACAGAGCACTTCCGAGGATTGCCATTCCAGCAGCTCGGAGTGCTGAGGGTTGGGCTCCAGTGAGGCCAACGAAGAGCACAAGCAAGAGGCTTGCGCAGAGCCATCGCAGCCAGTGGTAAGGGAGGAAGCCAAGCACAATGAAAACTATCCCGGCCACAACTCCAGCGTGGAGTCCGCTGATGGCGAGTACATGGGCAGCTCCCGTAAGGGCAAACTCGCGGCGTTGCTGAGGGGCAAGCTCCGAGCGGTCTCCGACCAGCAATGCTAGCGCCAGCGGGCGGACATCTGAGGGATAGAGGTCTGCAATCCACTGGCGGAGGCGCTGTCGTTGGTGTGCCAGGAATTCCAGAAGGTCTGTGCGAGAGCGAGGTTGCTCCTCCCAGAGGCTGACATCCGACGCATGTGCGAAGCCCACCCATTGGACGTCAAGGTGCGCACAGTAGTCCCACTCGGGGAAGTCAGTCGGTAGTATGGCGGGTCGTGGAGGGCGTAGGCGGATGGTTGCTCGGATCGTCCGGCCAGGTTGTGTCCAGGGTTCCGTGCCTCTTATCTCCGCGATAGAGAGGAGGACTCGGGCCTGCATCGGCGGTAGGGGCTGGGCATCCACCTGCCCTTCCACAATGCAGCGCAGCCGCGGAGGCTGGACCCGTAGGATGTCGACAATCCTACCCTCTATGTACGCGGGGAATGGCTGTACGACAGCATCCGTCATAGGAGGCAACGCCCAGCGCCATGCCGACGCCAGGAAGACCCCAATGCCAATCGCGGCGATTGCATAGCACAGCACAATCTGTCGCCACCACAGGAAGAAGATAGCGATGAGCAGCGTTCCACAGAGGGTAAGGGCCACGAGGCCGGAGCTCCATTGCACTGGCAGTGCGAATGCACAAGCGGCGCTAACCAGGCTCAAGATGCCTAACCTGAGCGCCGGAATCTGTGCCATTGTCGGCAGTGTTGCCATCCACTGGCAGTGGAATTTGCCTTTCCAAAAGTAAGACCCGGTTGTGTGATTCTAATAGGACCATCGCAAGCTGCCGGTATGCCGTGGTTATAGCCGCCTTCTGGCCTAGCTCTGGGATGCGCTGCGGAAGCCTTGCTCTTAGGGGCCTTGGCAGTTTTGAAAAAACGGAGCGGCTCCCTCGGGCGAGGGAGCCGCTGTAGCAATTCCGCCGATGCTGAAGGTTACCGCACCACCTGCAGCGATGCCGTCAGCACCCCGTCAGCCGTGCGCAGGCGCAGCATGTAGCTGCCCACCGGCAGTTCCGCCGTGCTCATCCCGAATGTATTGATCCCTGCCGGCATCCAGCCCAACTGCGCTGCCATGCGGCACCGACCCAGCACGTCGCAGAGCTCAACGACGACATCGCTAGGTTGGGCAAGGCGGTACTCGACACGCACCTCGTCTGCGGCTGGATTCGGAATAATTCGCAGGATGCCGCTCTGGTCGCCGCCGGGCTGGGTGGTCTCTACCGATACCGGCGTCAGCCGTGTCGTTGCGCGTACGGTATCGCTGGTAAGTGGATTGCCATCCTGGTCGTAGAAAGTGATGGCGACCCGAGGGGTGTCAGTCGTCGGCTCGTTCGAAGCTATGGTTGCCAGTAGTCGCCAAGGATTCTTTATGGGGTTCGTCGGCCTTTTGCATGGGGTGAGGCTCACGATAGCCCATCCGTCGGAGACTCTGGTGTCGCCAGACCACTGGTGGTACCGTCCTGACTCGCGCTCATCGCGGGTGAGCTGGTCGTCAACGCTGGCCCCAATGACTCGCCAATTCCTCGCTATCGGGACGATGGAAGCATGACAGGCGTGGAGATCACCTGTGCCCGGTACCAAGGAGGTATCAATCTGTGCTTCGAGCAGGTATGCCGACCTAACGGTTGGACGAACTAGTAGTTCGATCCCTTTCACTGGGGGCAGCACGATGGGTAGACAATCTCTACGATTGGGCTTCGCACACCAGTTGTCGTACGCTAGTCGGCAAGTATCCCCGTCGCAGTGGATGACTGTCAGCTGGGCGCTCCCCCTCCAGTTTAGCGTGTAGTCCACGCCTAAGTTGAACCGGACTGTATTGCTTGCCGCCGGACCCTGTGGGGCTTGGCCTCGTGGAGGGCACCACATGCTGATTTGGCTGTAGTACGGTATACCGCTGTTCGCCACGCCCCACGGACGGGGGCCTCCGTCGACCAAGAGGCCACCGCCGTTCCACTTGAACGTTGGATTCCCCGGGTTGGGGTCGGGCACGAGCTGGATGCGAACCTCCCTGATGGGCGAGGCTGGCTGTTTCAGGTTGTAGATGGTAAAGGTCCGCCCTGAAAGGTTGAGCCCGGGCCAAATGAAAGGCTCTACGGCAAGGCTGTCGCAGCGCGTAATGGGGGCACGAGGGCATCGGATAATGACGGTGTCACAGCACTCAACAATCTGGCCAGTACCAATGAGACGAGCGCAGATCTGGACAGTCACTTCCCCGCTGGCAGTCGTTGGCGTAATCTCGCTGAAGAGCGTTAAGGGATTGGTACACGGTGGGCTGAAGGTAAGAGTTCCGCTGACTGTGTTGTGGAGATCGGGCGGACTCGTTGTGTAGGGACAGCCCGTGGCGTAGAAAGTGTCCACAAGGCCGCCAGAGACAAAGTACTGCAGAGACGCTACGGCAAAGGCTCCCCCGAGGCTCGGAACCTGCCATTGGATCGTGCAGCAGGCGGAGTCAAGGCGCTGCTGCACCCGTGACCACAGCTCGCGGCAGAGTCCAGAGACCCCTGGGTCCTGCGCACAGCGAAAACAGAAGTTATCGAAGTACACCTGCTCGGAAGGCGAGTTGTGGTAGTCAATTCCCAGATAGATACCAGTAACGTTCGCAATGAGCATGTTCCAGGCCGTGCAGGTGTCCATGCCGGGTGGTAGGTTGGAGAGGAGCCAAGTGAACCTCCCATCTGTGGGCAGTTTCCCGCCGACACAAGGACCAATGGGAAGGCAGATACGATACCATTGGTCTTCTTGCATGTCCGGCGCACCTGGAAGAGCAATGAGTTCGGCCCGCAGAGCGTTCGTTACGTTGGCGACAGGGGGAGGCGCCGTCCCCGTCCATATGCCGATGCCGGGGTTTTTGAATGTGGGCGGGGGCGAGGAAGGGTACTGGAGGTCTATCATCCAGTCAAAGCAGAGGCAGCCCTGTTGGGCCTTCTGCAGCCAGTTCCCGGCAAAGAACGGTGTTGCATTTGTTGCTATAGAGGGGCCTCCTGCACTATCTATGAACTGCATTGCTGGCGATGGATGCCCCGCAGGTGGGGTCGCGATCCAGTTGCAGCGCGAGACCGACATGAACCATTGTGCACAGTGATTCACGCCGGTGGCGTCAAAGGTCAGGCAGTCCTGCTGAGCAATGGTCGTGACCGGCAGCAGGGATGGCAGGAGAGTGAGCACGGCTCCCCACACCAGGGCCCGGAGTGAGCGTACTGGCTGTCTCCGGAGCAGGCACTTCGAGTCGTGAAGCGGGTCGGAACGATGCTGCCCGTGGGTCCAACGATGTCCCTTCGTCATTAGTGACCTCCAACATTTGTGGAACATACTTCAAGGAAGCGTCTGCCTCAGTCTGTGGTCGAGACGATCAGGGGGTGAGCCCATGGGCGGTTGACCCCGGAAGAGAAGAGGGTCCGGTACGGCTATCATCCGTTGGATAGTCTTCTTAGGTCGGGACCGTTGTAGGAGCTCCCCCGTGCTCTCGCCTTTTCGGGATCGCTCTTCCTGTATTGCTCGGAGCAGTGCCAGTAGAGGCTCCTTCTATACCTGTAGAGGATAGCGCTACCTTAGCCAACAACCCTGCCCTTTTGCTCCCGAGGCGAGCGACAGGATTGTTGGCTGAGTACAAAGTTATGGTATCTGTCCCAACATGTCAAGGGGGTAGGAGCGAAATTTTACAAACGGTGGTTTTCGCGCAATGAACGGCCGTTTCAGACCAACGAACGGCGGACTCAGTGGTGGCGCGGTACAGCCTTGTACGGAGCCGCAGGGACGGGGATGGAAACCGCCTCACGGCACCATCACTGTCTTGCCTACAATTGCCCCCGCTTCCATCCGCTGATGCAGCAGTGGTGCTTCCGAAAGTGGGTGGACGCCTGCAACGTAGGGACGCACTATACCGTCGGTCACCAGCCCGATGAGCGCCTGCAACTCAGCACGGGTCCCCAGGTAGATGCCGTGTAGGCTGACGTGTCGTAAGTAGGTCTGGTGGATGCTCAGTGTGGTCTCCCGACCGGTGAGGATCCCACAGAAGATGAGGCGACCACCCTTGCGTAGGAGTGCGAAGCTGATAGGGAAGGTGGCCGGGCCGACGTAGTCTATGACTGCGTCAATGCCCTCAGGAAAGCGCTCCTGGACGGCCTGCAGGACAGCCTCTGGCGGAAGGGTTGGCAGGACCCAGTCGGCCCCCCAGGAGTGTAAGAGTTCGGCCTGCTCCATCCTGCGAGTGGTGGCGATGACGTAAGCACCTCGGTGTCGGGCCAATTGGAGTAAGAAGGTGCCCATACCTCCGGTTGCTCCCCAGACGAGCAGTATGCTGCCTTCGCTGACGCCAGCCGCCTCTATGGCATGGTAAGCGGTGAGACCAGCGACGCCGAGGCATGCCGCTTCTACATCCGACAGGTGTTCGGGGAGAGGGATGCAGCAACGCTCTGGGACAGCAACGTATTCGGCATAGCCACCAGCCCGGTGCATGCCGAAGTACTGCCACCGGAGGCAGAGATGTTCCAGTCCCTTGCGGCACAGGGAACAGGTGCCACACCACACGATTGGGTAGACGAGCACCCTCGTCCCTTCCCGCAGCAACTGCACACCCTCGCCACAGGCAACGACGTCGCCAACGATATCGCCACCGAGGATATGTGGAAACTGTAGTGTCAATCCAGGATAGCCGCGGCGGATGACAGTATCTACTCGGTTCAGCGAGGTTGCCCGAACCCGTAGGACTACTTCGCCAGGGGCTGGCGTTGGCTCAGGGAGGTCTACTCGGTAGGTGAGGGCCTCGTGCGGCTCGCCATGGGCTTGGAGCACGACAGCACGCATTCTCACTGGAGTGGCAGTAGGACAAACATCAGCACGTCCCAGAGGGCATGGGAGATGATGCCTGGGATGAGGGAGCCCGTCCAGAGGAAGAGCGCACCCCAGGCCATCCCGGCGACGAAGGCAGCGAGTAGTAACGGCGGGTTGCCGGCCCAGATGTGTACCAATGTGTAGAGCACTGTGGCGACTAGTAGTCCCCAGATGGGCCGAAGCCGCGTCTGTAGGTAGCGTTGGAGGACGCCCCGCCAGAAGACCTCTTCCGCCGGACCGATCCACACCGCCAGTAGGAGAGCAATGAGCCAGGCAGGGGCTTCAGCGCGCCGGGCGTAGACAGCGTTGACGAGGGCGCTCGCTCCAGGGAAGAGGGCGACCATCAGTGCGTGGCCGACCCAGAAGAGACCGTAGAGTGCGAAGGCTGATCCGATCCCTAGAGCAATCCATCGGGCCTCTACTCGGAAGAGGGGCTGCCACTCTCGGCGGAGGACCCAGGCGCTGTAGCCGAGCAGTGTCCCTGTAGCCATCGCCATCCCCAGCCAGAAGGAGTTCTGTGGCGCCGTCCACGGCGAGAAGAGCACGAACCACCAGGCTGCCGCCAGAATGACCCCGCCAAACGGAAAACCAGCAAAGGAGAGGCCCATTCGGTCACCACACTACTGGCACAAGTCGCTGGAGGATCAGACCCGCGACGACGGCTAGCGAGAACAGCAAGTGGAGTTGGGCCGTCAGCAGGTCTAGGAAGCTGAAGGCAACACGAGCGTGGTTGAAGGCCACCTGAATGTTACGCCACCCAACGGGTAGTGTCAAGAGCGCCACGAGCGACCATACTGGGAGCAGCTTCAGGCTAACGAGGAGCAGAAGTGACACGTATGCCGCCACTACAAGGACGGCGTAGTAGTATGCTGAACCTCGTGGCCCTAAGAGGCTCGCTACCGTGTGGTATCCGGCCGCTCGGTCCTCGGCAATGTCGCGGTAGTTGTTGCCGTGGAGGATGCCAATCGTCAGCAGGCCAATCGGGATGGAGAGCCACACGGGGAGCCAATCCAACTGCGAGGTCTGCACGTAGTAGGCACCCAGCGCCATCAAAGGGCCAAAGGCCAGGAAGACGGCGATGTCGCCGAGTGCGCGGTACTTGAGCCCAATTGGCGGGACGGTGTAGAAGATGCCAATCGCAGCCCCTGCTGCCATCAGGTACCAAATCGCTGGACCGCTGAGGGATGCCAGAATGGCGCCAATGATGGCAGCCGCTACCATGAGGATGATCCCAAACCGCAAGTGAGTCTGCGGTTGCATGAGGCCATCCACTAAGACGCGGCTGGAGCCGAGGACTTTCCAGGTATCTGCCCCACGCCGCCAGTCCACGTAGTCGCTGATGACGTTTACTCCGGCGTGCGCTAGGAGTGTGCCCAAGAGGGTCAGCAAGAACAGGCCCCAGTGGAAGACCGGTGCAACGAGCGAGCCGAGAAGGACTGGCGCCAGCGTGACCGTAAACGAGAACGAGCGGACAGCCTTCCAGAAGACAGCCACCTTTGAGGGCTTGTCTCGAAGCTGGTTGCGGAAGTAGTCCAGGACGGCATCGGTGACCTCTACAACAGCTCGCGGCTTCCATTCCCGAGTGAAGTCCGATACGAAGAGCCGGGTGGGGCGAATCCGGAAGAGCGTCACTCCGGGGATGAGCTTGGCGAAGAGCACCAGTTCCAACGCCTTGCGGAAGATGATGCTGCGCTCGGGCCGCTCTGTGATAGGCCCCAAGGGTTCAGCTATCCCTTCGCCTTGGATGAAGCGGTCGGGGACGCCACGCTCGATCACGAAGAAGACACGCGGGTTCTCGATGACGTTGCGGTAGTTCCGGCCCTGCTCCAGAGCGACGTAGAGGTAGCCGTCTTGCTCGCCGAAGTAGGCCTTACCGGCCCACAGCCCATCGCTACCGTGAGTGACGAGCGTCAAGGCCTTGTTCTCGCGGAAGACCTGCTTGGCCGCTCGCAGTGCCTGGATATCCATCAGGAGACCCAAAGCATGGTTCGACTGACCAGCCGGTCAGCAAAAATACAAACCCGCCACTTCCAGCATGCTAGCGATTTGGCAGGGGTGCGAGGACGGAGCTCTAGGGGAGCCTTCCTTGAGCGGAGTGCTCCCTAGGAAGTGGGCGCGGTAGGGGCGAATCGAGCAATATCGTGGTATCGGCATCGTCACCTCAGCTTGCGATGAGATGGACGCTCCGACATCGGTACCGAGCGCTCAGCGGTATCCTCCTGGGCCTCTACGGCAGCGTGACTCTCGTGTTGCCGCTCATCCTCTGTTCCCGCTTGTGCCTGACGGAGCCCTGCACGCTCTCGTCCCTCCACATCCAGGCAATGCCGTCAGCGGAAGAGGAGGCTAGCTGCTGTGTCGCTGCAGAAGACTGCTCCGAGCCGGCCTCGGATGAGCTGCCGCCATGCTGTTTTGACGGGCACTGTTACGAGAGCATCACTGAGCTCATTCCGCAGGGGCTTCCGGAGAAAGGGAAAGAGGGGCTCGTGCTGCCGACCGCTATCGTTGGCCACCTGAAGCTGGCCCTTCCTATCCTCTGGAGCTGGCAAACTCGGACCTCTCTGAGAGGAACGCACCACCAGCCTTCACCAGACCTCACGGCACTCTGTATCCTCCGGTGTTGAAGCCTCCAGCGGGAGTGGGTCTGTAGGGGCGTCCTCCCTACGGGGCTGCGTGTACAGGTTACAGCACCCGTTCCGTGCTGCGCAGTAGCGTGTTCCACAAACGCTGGAGGAGACAATGCTTGCCCTCATGGTTGTGGGCATCTGGTCTGCTATGCTTGCTGTGCTATCGGCGGTGGCGCAGCCGTACGTTGAAGGGATCGTCTACGGCGAAGAGCCCGATGGAACCCGCTGCCCACTGCCTGGAGCCCGCGTGCAGTGGGTAAGGAGCGAGATTGGGGTGTTGACGCACTCCGACGGTCACTTCCGCCTCCCGCGCCCGGATGGCGTGGACACCCTGCGGGTGAGCTCCGTTGGGTACCGCAGCCGGGATACCGTCCTGCCTGCCGGGGTGACGGGGCCGCTGGTCATCGTGTTGAGAGCGGACTACGAGGTCGGGGAAGTCGCGGTTGAGGCTGCAGCCCCGACGATTGCTCCAGCACCGGTGAAGACGGAGCTCATCAGCATTCAGCAATTGGAGCAGTCTGCCTGCTGTACACTGGCAGAATCCTTCGAGAAGAGCCCGACGGTGGAGGCCACCTTCTCCGACCCGCTGACGGGGCTGCGGCAGATTCAGATGCTGGGCCTGAGCGGGGTGTACGTGCAGACGCTCGTGGAGGCGGTGCCGCTCTTCCGTGGGCTTTCGCTCCCGTTCCAGTGGGAGTACATCCCGGGGCCATTCCTGCAGGGGATTGCCATCTCCAAGGGAGCGACGTCTGTTGCAGATGGCTACGAGGGGCTTACCGGAACGGTCTGCGTCGACTACCGCAAGCCGTACGATAGCCCCCCGCTCTTCGCCAACCTATTCGCCAGCTCTGCTGGAAGGCTTGAGCTAAATCTAGCCTCAACCCGGACAATATCTCGTTCGTGGCAGGGTATGGGCTTCCTCAACGGCCGATGGTCAGGGTGGGAGCGGGATGTCAACCGCGATGGCTTCATTGACATGCCCTTGGCGCGGCAGCTCGGGGGTATGGTGTGGCTATTGCACTCGGAGGAGCCCGAGCTCCAGGTCTTTGCGAAAGCCGTGGTGGATGAGCGCCATGGCGGTACGCTCCGGACGGCAGTCCCAGAGCGGTCGTATCTGCTCCACATCCTCGGGCGTCGAGGTGAGCTTGTGGGCAAGAGCACCCAGAGGCTCTCCGACATCACTCAGTTCGGGGTGCGGACGGCGCTGGTGGGGCAGCAGGTGCGGGCGACACTGGGGCGCTATCCGTACAAGGGCACGCAGTCCATGGGAACGTTCGCCGCACTCTTCGTCAGCGAGTGGGAGGACGGGACGTGCCTACGCTACGGAGCAAACTTGCTGGTGGACTCCTACGATGAGCGGTTCGCTGATACGGCGTGGAACCGACGCGAGCTCGTTCCTGGGGCTTTCTTGGAGGCGACGCTCTATCTCCGTTCCGGCCTCACGGTAGTGGCCGGGCTCCGGGCAGATTGGCATAGCCAGTACGGGGCATTCCTAACACCACGGGCCTATCTCAAGTGGCAGCCTTGGACTGGCGTAACGGTGCGCCTCTCTGGCGGTCGAGGGATGCGTGTGCCGAACGTCGTGGCGGACAACCTACCCTTCTTCCTGAGCTCCCGCCAGGTTACCTTCGGGCCTCTCTCGCCGGAGTGGGGCTGGAACTACGGCGGCTCGCTGACCCTACTGTTGCCCGTCGGAGGGCTGTGGACGCTGGACTTAGAGGCATACCGGACGGAGTTCCGGAACCAAGTGGTGCCGGACTTGGACTGGAGCCCGCGCCGACTGCTGCTGCAGAATGCTGGTCAGGCTTACGCGAACTCGCTCCTGCTGCAGGCAGAGGGGAGGGTGGCCGGAGTCGAGCTCCGGCTGGCCTACCGCTGGTGGGATACCTGGGCGCAGACGGGCGGGCAGTGGCGGCGCCGTCCCTTGGTCTCGCCCCACCGGGTGCTGGCAACGGTGAGCTATGCCATTGCAGGCCACCAGTGGCAGGTGGATGCAACGCTCGTCTGGAACAGCGGTGGTCGGCTACCGACGGCGACGGGCAATCCCGATAGCCTCCGCTGGGGAGAGCGCTTCCCCGCAGTCTTCCGAGTCAATGGGCAAGTGACGCGCCGCTTCGGAGTCTGGGACCTCTACGTTGGGGTGGAGAACCTGACGAATGCCCTACAACACTCGGCTGTCGTGGACCCAGGGAATCCGCGTGGGCCCTACTTCGATGCCTCCTTGGTCTGGGGACCGCTGGAGGCACGGCTGGTCTACGTCGGCGTCCGATGGCGTGTGGGGGAGAGCCCGTAGTGGGGGAAAGCCCGTAGGCTATGTGGACTCAGCGCAGTACGACGAACGGGCGCGAGAGTGTCCCATGCTCTGTGCGGAGGAGTAGCATGTACGTCCCTGCTGGCAGCGGAGGGAGCGCGACGCGGTGTACGCCGGCAGAATGCCAACCTTCGGCGAGCGATGCCACAGTGCGGCCGAGGAGGTCCACGACGCTGAGCGAGACCCACAGAGCCGAAGGTAGCTGGTACGAGGCGGAGCCTATCGTCCCTCCAACCACCGGCTGCAGCTCCACGTTGAGCGCTGACGGGCGGAGGGGTAACTCCTCGGCATCGCTCGCGCCTTGGGTGTCCAGCAGATAGGCCTCTTGCCGCCCTGTGGCGGCGTTGATGCCGTAGCCGACGATGTACCGCCCGTCGGCGGAGATGTCACGGGCTGCATACAACAGCGAGCGTCCGACGGCGCGCGCGTAGAGCACATTGAGGTCTTGGAGCCCTGTGGCCGATGTCCAGCGGAAGGCCCGCCAGTCTCCGGTTGGGGTGGTAGCCCAGCCCACCACGACGGAACCATCGGCGGAGACGGCCAGCGCAGCGCTCTCCCGACCACCTAGGGTTCCCAGCTCCTGCATCCCGGTTGCTGCCGTCCAGCGAAAGGCCCGCCAGAGGCGGTCGCTGTTCTCGGCCCGTCCCACAACGACAGAGCCGTCGGCAGAGACATCGTAGGCTTCGCTACGGGCTCCACCGAGGGTGCCGAGCGGCTGGAGCCCGCCGGAGGGTGTCCAGCGGAAGGCCCGCGGTTGCCGGTCAGTGTTCTCGGCCCAACCGACGACCACCAAGCTATCGCGGGCAATTGCCAGCGCTGCGCTCTCCAGCCCGCCGAGGGTGCCCAGCTCCTGCATGCCGGAGGTAGTACTCCAGCGGAAGGCACGGAACTGCAGGCTCCCGTTCATAGCCCGTCCGACGACAACCCCTGCTGGCGAGATGGCTACCGCCTCGCTCTCCCGTCCGCCGAGCGTCCCCAAGTCACGCATCCCCGTGGAGGCCTCCCAGCGGAAGGCCCGCCAGCGTCCGAGCGTGTCCTGGGCCCGGCCGACGACGGCAGAGCCATCCGCCGCCACGCCCAATGCCTCGCTGAAGCTCCCCCCGAAGGTCCCCAACGACACCATCCCGCCCGAGGCCGTCCAGCGGAAGGCCCGCCACTGGTAGTTCACGTTCTCGGCTCGGCCGACCACGACCGTGCCGTCGTCGGAGACAGCCATTGCCTCGCTCGTGCCCCCGTTGGGGAGCCGCCCCAGCCATATCAGTTGCTGGGCCGCACAGCAGAACGTGGAGAGCAGTACGAGGAGGGCACACATCGGAACTCGAGCAAGCCTCCGCGGAGTGTTGGACGTACGGCCGAAGTCCCGCGGGCGAAAATACGAGGTGCGTCCGATGGCGAGTGCGCAGCCACTCCGCTACGGCAACCCCAAGAGCTGCACCAGGTGGTCAATCTGCTCCAGCTCGGTCTGCAACTGCTGCCGAATCCGCTGGCGCAGCCGGCCAATGGGCTGCTTCAGCAACGCCTGGTCCATCGCAGCAACGCTCTGCTTCACCTTCGCGTGGCACTGCCGGCTGAGCTCCGCTAGCTGCACGTGCAGCGGGTCCTGTGGGTTGAAGCGCGGGATGGGAAGGAGTTCCTTTCCCGCTCTGGGCACCGAAGGCACCTCTTGGCTGGAACGGCTTGATGGCTGCGTCCACGCACGGAGCGTTGAGGATGGCGCAGAGGTAATGTGCCTCGTCGCCATCGAGCGTCTCAAACAAATAGGTCGTGTACTGCCCGAAGAAGCCCTTCACCGGCAGGCCATGGACCTGCTGGACGCTCGCATCGCTGGGGTCCACGACGCATGCGCAGAGGTACGTCCCGCTGGTGTTGTAGAGCAGCTTGTACACGCCCGTAGGGCTCTGGTCGGTAAGGTCGTTCTGCCAATTGAGGCGGCCCAGCAGATCGAGCTGTGACTTCCTGTGCCGGTTCCAGATGGACTCTGCCTGCTTCAGCCAGTCGGCTAGTCCCGTTGCCCCCATCGTGATGGCCTGCTGGGCAGTGATGAGGTGGCGGGTGGTGGCGTCTATGGGGAGCACGACGAGCGCCAGGCGGCGCCAGCCGAAGGGCAGCATGTCGTCGGAGAGGAGCGTTGCGTAGAGGAAGTCCGCCTCTACCCTCCCCTGCAGCCGCCGGCCCTTCCACGGCGGCTTGGTCCGAGGTTCTACGGTAGGGTCGGTCTCCAACGGTGGCCGTTGCTGGCTGATGACGAGTGCTTCGGCCCGGGGGCGTACGAACCAGAGGCAGCGGGGCACTATTGTAGCACCCGGGGTAACCTTTGGGTGGTAGAAGCTCTTCGCCGTAGCGGTGCTGGGAAGGGTGTAGGATCCCTGCCACCGCCGGAGTATGCGTAACGCCCTCTGCAGCGGTGCGTTACGCTCCGGCAGCTTGCCCTCCAGGACCAGCAGAGGGATGCCCTGTGCGTGGGCTCCGGAGGAGTGCTTCCGCCATACGAGCACGCAGCAGGGGACGTTGAAGAGCGGGCTGACCCGCTCGCAGTCTACGATGAGCGCCGCTGTGGCTACGAACCGCTGGCGGAAGACGTCGTGCTGCTTGGTGCCGGTCAGGACGCTCCGGGGCATGACGAACGCGATGGTGCCGCCGTCGGCGAGGTAGCGGTCGGCGCAGAAGGCGAAGAAGAGCGTCGCCAGCTCCATCTGGGTGAAGAGGTGGGCCTGGGAGCCCTGCAGCAGGCCGTAGTCCTGCAGGGTCAGCCTGCGCACCTTGTCTTGGTAGTCGCGCCGCTGGATGTAGCGGTAGGCCAACCACGGCGGATTCCCCACGACGAGGGCGGACTTCCGAGCGGCGAGTAGCTTGGGGCGGTACGCGTTCTTCAGCACGAAGCCCCAGACCGTGTCCGTCGGGGGCGAGGCCAGGAGCCAGCGCATGAGGCGCAGGTTTGCATGCCACAGGTAGTACTGTCCACGTGGGAGTCCGAGCTGGAGGAGCCGGGAGTGGAAGCCCTGCTGCGCATCTACGTCGGTGATGGAAGGCTCGGCAAACCCCAGCAGGGCGTCAATGGCAGCGTTGAGCTGGTCTTCGCTCAGCGTGGCCGGCAGCGAGAACTCCCTCGGTAGGGACTCCCCGCACTTGCCGGAGAGCTGCGCGATGTCGTCGACGTCAACAGGGACGGAGATGACGCGCTGGCGGCGGTGGGAGACGGTGAGGCTGTCGGCTATGTAGACGGGCACGTGCAGGTCCCTGCTGTACTCCCTCAAATCCTGGCTCAGCGCCAGGACGAAGTTGGTGCGGGCAATTGCAACTGCCAGCGGGTGGACGTCAATCCCCGCCAGGAAGTGCACGCAGAAGTCCACCAGCTCAGCTCCGCAGAGCCCCGACTCCCGCAGCAGCCGGATGGCCACGAAGAGGAAGGTCCCGGAGCCGCAGGCGGGGTCCAGCAGGAAGAGCCGGTCGTCGGGAGGTTGGAACGGAAGGGCCTGCAGGATGCCCGCTTCGCGCAGCGTCAGCTCGGCAAGCCAGTCGGGCGTGTAGTACTCCCCGAGGTCATGCCGAGTGGCCGGGTCCACGAGCTCCTGGTAGAGCTCCTGCAGGAGGTCCTCGCGGATGGCGGAGAGGTCGTAGGAGGTCGTCAGGCGGGTTGCCAGGGAGCGGAGCAGGGGAGAGGCGGTTGCGTCGTCAATCCAGGAGAAGAAGTCGTCGGCGACGAAGTTGTAGAGGCCGAGCTGCTCGAACGTCTGCCCGGTGAGTAGCCCCGCAAGCTCGCTATCCTGCGGGACCCTGCGTTGGAGCACCACGAAGGCCAGCAGGCGGGCGAAGAGGGCCAGGTACGTGTGGCGCAGGAAGAGCTGCTCGGTGCCTATGGGGCTGCCGTAGACGATGGAGAGCAGGCTCTGCCACTGGGTGTACTCCGTCTGCGCCGATGGATCCGCTTTGAGCCGTTGCCATGCCTTGTCTAGCAACTGCAGGCTCCCCTGGAAGGTCGGGCTCCGCTCCCCGAAGCGTAGGGCGATGTCCCGGGCCGTCGGACGGAGCTGCTTCTCGTGGAAGAGGTAGCAATCCAGCCACAGCCGGCACTCATCGGCTCGGCCGGCGTCGAGTCGGAACTGGTCCAGCTCCTGGAGCTATCCGTCCCGCAGGACGTAGACCTCCAGGGTCTGGCCGTCAGTGAGGATGCCGACGCAGTGCTCAGGCTGCGGCTGTGCGGCCAGGTAGCGCTGGAGCTGCTGCTGGCCATCGGAGCGGGTCTGGTCGTCGAGCTTCCGCTTGAACTCAAAGATGAGGTCGCCGCAGATGGCGTCGGCGAAGCCTCCGCGGACGGAGAGGCCCGGCACGTGCTGCTCCACCTGGATGGGCCGGGCGGCCGAGAGCTCCGGGAAGGCGGTCTGCAGGAAGTGCAGGAACACGTGGCGGATGCTGTCTTCGCTGGCTCCCTGGTGGCGTAGCTGCTCCAGTCGGCTGAGGTAGTCGGATAGTGCTTGGTCAAATGGGGTCATCGGGGCTGCGCAGGGTGCACGCAGCGCAAAGATACGCCAGGGCTAGCGGCGGGTTGCGGGGTGCTTCACCACACGAAGGTAGCCCACCAGCCGAGGGCGAGCTGCCAGCGTGCGGGTAGCGCAGACACGGCGGGGAAATAGCGCAGGCGCAGCCCCAGCGAGTGCTGGGGGAAGAGGCCCATGTACCAAATCCCCATCGCGTTCCGGAGCCAGGCCTCAGCCTGCAGGTACGGGCGGCGTTCGGGTGCACGCCAGCTCTGGCCCAGCCCCAAGCTGCCTCCCAGGCGGAAGAGCTCGGGCAGAAAGATGGGCACAGCGTTCCAATCAGCCAGGAGCGTCGTGCTGAACTGGGCGGCTCCCAGCCGTTCGTAATCTACCTGGAGGCGGAGGAGCGAGAAGCGCTGAGCGGTGGACTCCGGACTCCATCCAACCCCGGTCCCTATGGACCAGCCCCACTGCTGGCGCGATGCATCCAGAAGCACAGTCGGAGAGACGAGCGAGGCCGTCCCGAAAGCCAGCCACACAGGGGTGAGCACGTAGCCGTAGAGCGCCATGAGCAGCTCCTCACCGCTGATCCAGCGAGGCCCGCCAGAGTTCAGCCGGAGTAGGGAGTCCCGCGGAGTGGTGGCTGCAGCGACGCTTCCCGCAAGCAGAAGGAGCAAGAGAGCTTGCCTAATTTTGCCGCTGGCCATGGAGAAGGCGTTGCTCATTGTTGCCGGACCTTGCGTTGTGGAATCCCGAGAGCTGCTCCACACCGTCGCCGACTACCTCTGCCGCGTCTGCGCTGAGTTGCCCGTGCGGCTGGTCTTCAAAGCGTCCTACCGCAAAGCAAACCGCACGAGTGCCCACTCCTTCACCGGCATAGGAGACGAACGAGCCTTGGAGTTCCTGGCCGAGATTCGCAGTACGTATGGCATTCCCGTGCTAACAGATGTTCACACGCCGGCGGAGGCAGGTCTGGCGGCGCAGTATGTGGACATCCTGCAGATTCCGGCCTTTCTCTGCCGCCAGACGGACCTCCTCATGGCCGCCGGCGCTACGGGCAAGCCGGTGAACGTGAAGAAGGGCCAGTTCATGGCCCCGGAAAGCATGGCGTACGCGGTGGAGAAGGTCCGTCTGGGGGGCGGTAGCGAGGTGTGGTTGACCGAGCGGGGGACGATGTTTGGCTACCGTGACCTGGTGGTGGACTTCCGCTCACTGCTGATTCTGCGGCAGACTGGCTGTCCGGTGCTCTACGATGCCACCCATTCGGTTCAGCAGCCCAATGTTGGGGAGCGTTCTGGCGGGCGCCGGGAGTTCGTTCGGGCTCTGGCTCGGGCTGCCGTCACCGTCGGAGTGGACGGCATCTTCTTCGAGACCCATCCAGACCCGACGCAAGCGCTGAGCGACCCGGAGACTCAGCTCCCGCTGGCGATGGTGGAGGGATTCCTGCAGGAGGTGGTGGAACTCTGGCAGGCGGCCCAGCGGTGCGGGGTTGGGGTGTCGTGATGGGATTGCTCCTGCTCTCCTGCTCCCCCGGGGGCGTGCGTCCGGAGGGGGAGCTCTTCCCGGAGGAGTCGCTGCAGGCACTACCACCACAGCTTGCCGTCAAGGTGTGGGTTCGGCTCCTGGACTCGGCAGGCACTCCACGCGCTGAGGTCACGGCCGACACGGCATGGGTGCTGCCGGAGCGGGACCAGACGGTGCTGCGTGGGCACGTCCAAGCCCGCTTCTTCCGTTCTGGGGAGCTCGTCGGTGAACTCTCGGCCGATAGTGCCCGTGTGGAGGAGCGCTCTGGACTCATGGCCGCTTTCGGTCGGGTCGTTGCCCGCTCGCATCCGGAGGGGCGGAGCCTGCAGACGACGGAGCTGTGGTGGGACCGCCAGCGGCAGCAGTTCTTCTCCTCAGCACCGGTCACTATCATAACGCCGAGGGAGGTCATCGAGGGCGTTGGATTCGAGGCGAGCCACGATCTCCAGACGTACCGGGTCTTCCGCGTGCGTGGGCGCCGCCAATGAGGTGGGTGGTGGGGAACTGGAAGATGCACACAACACCGTCGGAGGCCCACTGCTTGGCACTGCGTCTGCGCGGGGAGCTTGCCAACGAGCTCGAGCGCTGCCCCCGAGTACGGGTAGCCGTCTGCCCGCCATTTCCGAACCTAGAGGCGGTGTCTCGAGCCCTCCAAGGGAGCCCAGTCCTCTGGGGGGCACAGAACTGCCACGAAGAGGTGGAGGGAGCTTACACAGGGGAGGTTTCGGCTCGTATGCTGGCGGAACTGGGATGCCAGCTTGTGCTCGTAGGGCACTCGGAGCGGCGCCGCTACGCCTGTGAGAGCGACGCGCAGCTTGCCCGTAAGCTACAGCGGGTAGTAGAGTTCGGCATGCGGCCCATCCTCTGCATCGGCGAGACACTAGAGGAGCGGCGTTCGGGGCAGACGGCAGCCGTTATCGAACGCCAGCTCAGCGGCGTCTTGGGACGTGTACCAGCGACGATGTGGACAGGACTCCTGGTGGCCTACGAGCCCGTGTGGGCCATCGGGACAGGGGTTGCGGCGACACCGGAGCAGATTGCCGAAGCCCATGCAGTGGTGCGCCGCTCCTTACTGCAGCAGGGCCTTCCGTCGGAGGTCCCTATCCTCTACGGAGGCAGCGTCCACGCCGGCAACGCGGAGTCCATCCTCGGCATTCCCGAAGTTGCTGGGGTTCTGGTGGGTACAGCATCGCTGCGAGCTGAGGAGTTCTGTGCAATCGTCCGCTCGGCGATTCGGCGGGCATGGTGCTGAACATCCCCAACATACTGACGTTGACGCGCCTGGTGCTGGCGCCGTTTGTGGGGGTATGTCTGGGGGTGGAGCAGGCGTGGGTGGTGTGGCTGGGAGCCTTTCTGTTTGCCATTGCAGCTCTCACTGACGGGGTTGACGGCTGGATTGCTCGTCGATACGCGCAGAGCACTCCTGAAGGAGCATTCCTGGACCCGCTGGCGGACAAGGTACTGGCACTCTCGGTCCTGTTGCCGCTGGGCTGGCTGGGGATTGCGCCAGCGTGGATGGTGGCCATCTTGGTGGCGCGGGACATCACTACGACGCTTTTGCGCTGGCATGCCATCCAGCAGGGAGAGCTGCTGCGGACGCTACCGGCAGCGCAGGCCAAGACCTTCGTGCAACTAGGAGGGCTCGTTGTCGTAGTCTTCTTGGTTGCCCTCTGGCGGGACGGTCGGCAGCCTCATGCTGAGTTCGCCGAGCGGATGCTGACTAGCGATGGCGTCTGGGGCTTCTTCCTGGTGGTAACACTCCTGGCACTCTGGACTCTTGCCGTCTACGCGTGGCGCTATCGACAGCTTGTGGCTGCGGCCTTCAGTCGCTTCTACCGCTAAGCGTACGGGCACGCCACCCAGTGGCCGGGCTCCTTCTCCTCTAGCGCAGGCATCTGCTGCGTGCACTCTAGCTGGGCAATTGGGCAGCGGGGGTGGAAGGGACAGCCGGGTGGCTTGCGGAGCAGCGAGGGGATTTCGCCTCGGAGGACGATGCGCTCCCGCTTCTGTCGTGGGTCAGCAATGGGGACAGCGGAGATGAGCGCTTTCGTGTACGGATGCCGAGGGCTGAAGTAGATCGTGTCGGCGGAGCCGATCTCCACGATGTGCCCCAGGTACATGACGGCGATGCGGTCGCTGATGTGGTGCACCACCGAGAGGTCGTGCGCGATGAAGAGGTAGGCCATCCCAAACTCCTCCTGCAGGTCCTCCATGAGGTTGATGACCTGCGCCTGGATGGAGACGTCCAGTGCGGAGACCGGCTCATCGCAGATGACCAGGTCCGGACGCGTGGCGAGGGCTCGGGCCAGGCCAATGCGCTGGCGCTGGCCGCCGGAGAATTCGTGGGGGTACCGCATGCGGTCTTCGGGCTGCAGCCCTACCTTCTCCAGCAGCCAGACAACTTTCTCCTGGATTTCGGCCCGCGACAGCTCGGGGAAGTGAACCTCCAAAGGCTCGGCCACAATCTGCCCAACCGACAGCCGAGGATTGAGCGAGGAGAAGGGGTCCTGGAACACCATCTGGACGTGGCGTCGGTAGCGGAGCCGAAGCCGCTGTGGGTAGCCGTTGCGGCGGTGACGGGAGAAGAGCTGGAGGAGGTCTACCGGCTCTAGTTCTCCCGATGGGTGGAGCCACGCATGGCCGCTGATGCGGGCATCAGGGGAGGAGAAGGGAATAATCCCCACGATAGCCCGCCCGACGGTGGTCTTCCCCGAGCCGGACTCTCCAACGAGCCCCAACGTCTCACCACGGTGGATGGAGAAGCTCACTCCATCGACGGCGGGAAGCCAGCCGACGATGCGCTGGAGCACGCCACCGTAGACGGGGAAGTGGACCCGCAGGTCGTCTACCCGCAGCAGGAGCTCACTCATACCGGAGCCCTCCCTCCATCGGTGAGACCAGATGGCAGCGCACGAAGTGGTTGGGGGCAACCTCTACCAGAGGCGGCTCCACCGTGTCGCAGATGTCCAGCTTGACGGGACAGCGAGTGCAGAACTTGCAGCCCTGTGGGAGCTGCAGGATGCTCGGCACGTTGCCAGGGATAGCGTAGAGCCGGCGACGTTTCTGCCCTGGAGCTGTCGGGCGGGGAATGCACTCGAGGAGTCCGCGCGTGTAGGGATGGAGCGGGTTGAGGAAGAGTTCCTCGGTGGGCGCCATCTCTTGGATTTTGCCCCCATACATGACGGCGACGCGCTGGCAGATCTGCGCCACCACGGCCAGGTCGTGCGTGATGAAGAGGATGGCCCCGTTGCCGCGCTGTGCTTGGAGCTCGAGCATGAGCTCCAGGATCTGCGCCTGGATTGTCACGTCCAGCGCCGTGGTCGGTTCATCGGCAATCAGCAGCTCTGGGTTGCAGGCCAGCGCCATGGCGATCATGACGCGTTGCCGCATCCCACCAGAGAACTGGTGGGGGTAGTCATTGAGCCGCTTCTCGGCATCAGGGATTCCAACGCGGCGGAGGAGCTCTATCGCGCGGGCCCGCGCCTCGGCTTCGCTCACACGCTCGTGCGCCAGGATGGTCTCCGTGACCTGCATGCCAATGGTGAAGACAGGGTTAAGCGAGGTCATGGGCTCTTGGAAGATCATCGCAATCCTGCCGCCGCGGATTCGGTACATCTCCTCCAGCGGTAGGGCCAGCAGGTTGGTGCCGTTGAGCCAGATTTCTCCGTCCACAATGCGCCCAGGCGGGTCCGGGATGAGCCGGAGGATGGAGAGCGCTGTCACAGACTTTCCCGAGCCCGATTCCCCCACGAGTCCGAGGACTTCGCCAGGGAAGATGTCCAGCGAGACGCCATCCACCGCCTTTGCCCACTGCTCCTCAATCCGGAAGTAGGTACGCAGGTTGCGAATCCGTAGCAGCGGTGACTTCTCCGCCATCACTCCTCACCGCAAGCGTGAGAAGGTCCTCGGGTCAAAGGCCTCGCGGACGGATTCGCCGATGAAGACGATGAGCGTCAGCGTCAGGAAGAGTGCTGTCATGGGCGAGAGCATCAGCCACCACTTGCCCGTCGCCAAGTGTTGGAGTCCAACGCTCATCATCTCTCCCCAGCTCGGCGTCGGCGGCGGTAGCCCAAACCCTAAGAAGTCCAGGCTGACCAGAGCGCCGATACCGGCAACGACGGAGAAGGGGAAGTACGTGATGATGGGCACGAGCGAGTTTGGGAGGATGTGTTTGAACATGACCTTCCAGCGTGGGACACCAATAGCAATAGCTGCGGCAACGTAGTCCTTGGCCTTCTCACGGTAGAACTCTGCGCGGATGAGCACGGTGATCCCGATCCATGTGAAGAGTGCCAGCAGCAGCAAGAGGAGGATGAAGTTCGGGCGCACGATGGAGGCGACGATGATGACCAGGAAGAGGAACGGCACTGTTGCCCAAATCTCTATGAGTCGCTGGGCCAGGATGTCGAACCGGCCACCGAAGAAGCCCAAGGCGGCTCCAATCGGCACGCCGATGAGGTACTCCAGCAGTGCCAGCAGGAGCGCGAACGAGAGGGAGATTTGGAACCCGTACGCCATCCGTGCAAAGACGTCACGTCCTCGGTCATCAGTCCCCAGAAGGCGCACGGAGCCCGTCGGATCCTGCTCCAACGGCGCCAGGAAGGCCATGTTCCCCTCTACGGTCACGTCCTCGATCGGGCTGTAGGGGTAGGGTGGCAGGATGACGAGGTTGCGGCCCCCTTCCCGTTCGTACTGGCGCTGGAGGAGTCGGTAGTTGCACTCTCCAGGGTTCCCGCGTTGCCCAAGGGATTCGCCACTGTAGAACCCAGAACTGAAGAGCCCTCCGATGAGGGGGAGCGAGTTCAGCCACGACTCGACCGCTGGGAAGTACCAGCGTCCCTCATAGCGGACAGCCAAGGCTTTGTTGTTGACGAGCAGCGGCAGGAAGAACGAGAGGACATAGGCTCCCGTCAGGATCAGCAAGGAGTAGTAGCCCCGCTTCAGGCTCCGGAACTTCCGCCAGCGACGCTGGTAGATGCTCAAAGACTGGGCAGACCGTTCGGCGAGCTCTGATTGCTGGGCTTCTTGCTGTTCCAGAGGGACTGCCATCACTTACTTGAAGCGGATGCGTGGGTCAACTAGTGCCAGCGCTAAGTCGGAGAGGATGGCCCCAAAGAGCCGTACGAGCACGGCCAGAACGGTAAACCCGAAGACGATTGGGTAGTCGCGGGCGAAGACAGCCTCTATGGAGAGCTTCCCAACGCCGTCAATGTTGAAGACGAGCTCGATGAGGTACGAGCCTGCCAGGAACAGCCCGATGATGTAGCCGATGTTGGCAGTAATCGGGATGATGGAATTGCGGAGGGCGTGGAGCCAGATGACGCGCTTCTCTGAGAGCCCCTTGGCGAACGCGGTCCGGATGTAGTCTTGGCTCAGGTTTTCCAGGAGCGAGTTCTTCATGAGCACGGTCAACGAAGCGAAGCTGCCGACGGTGTAGGCGATTGTTGGCAGGACGAAATGCCATGCACGGTCCAAGATTTTCTCCAGCAGCGATAGCTGCTCGTAGTACTCCGATTGGAAGCCGCCCAAAGGGAAGAGCTCTACGAAGGACTGGGTGCCGAAGAGCATCAGCAGGAAGGCCCCAAGCGCCCATCCAGGAATGGAGTAGCCGATGAAGACCAGGGTGCTGGAGACCAAATCAAACGGCGTACCGTGCGACAGGGCCTTCTGGATGCCGAGGTAGATGCAGATGGAGTAGCTCAGGATGAAGCCAATGAGCCCGAACTGCAACGAGACGGGTAGGCGCTGGAGGATGAGCTGCAGCACGGGTTCGTTGTAGGTGTACGACTTGCCGAAGTCTCCTGTGAGGATACCGCTGAATCCCGTGCGGTAGATGCGGACACGCTCCTCGCCACGTTCGCTCGGCTGCGGTTCAACATGCCAGCCCGTCAGCGGGTTGCCTGTTGACGGGTCAATGAGGCGGTAGCCTTCGGGAGTCTTCTCCACCAGCACCTGCTGACCACCGCCGATGTTGCGGATTCGCCCTGGGGTGGCGATGTAGCTCTCCAGCTCCCGCGGCCAGAGCCCCAGCCAAGTCAGGTAACGGATGAGGATCGGCTTATCGAAGCCGTAGTACCGTCGGAGCTCTTGGAGTGCGCTCTCGGGGATCATTGCGCCAGTCTGCCCTGCAACGCCCCCAGCGGCGGCTTCCCCACCCATGGCCATACGGAGCGCCATAATCTGCTGTTCTAAGGGGCCTCCAGGTGCTAGCTGGATGATGACAAACACAACGAGTGTGGCTCCTAGGAAGGTAGGGATCGTCAGCAGTAAGCGGCGAAGGAAGTACTCCCACATGGAAGCCGCTCAGCGTGGTCGAACTTGCGCCAGGAGGCGCTGCTCGTCAAACTCCTTCCAGTACCGCACCTCGACAGGCTCGCGGGCGAGCGTTCCACCTGTGCGGCGAGCTTCCGCTAACCGCTGTGCTTTCTCGGGGTCGTACCACCATGTGCTGATGATGGCCAGCTCGACGTAGCCTATCTGTGTGAAGCGTGGTAGGACATACTCGGGCATTCCGAACTTGTTCCAGTACGCAATCCGGATGCCGCGAGGGTACCACATGAGCACGTTCTTGTACGATGCCATCGTGATGCTGTCGATCTCGCGGATGATGCGGATTTGTGCCTCGCGTGAGAAAGCAGTGTCGTACATGTCGCAAAGCTGGTCTACGCGGAGGTTCTTGAACCCTTCGATGTTGTTGTTGTCGTTCTTGTCGGCCAGCTCTGAGCGTAGCGAGGTCTCTGGATTCGGGGTCTGGAGTCCTGTCCAGCTCACGAAGAAGAGGGAGAAGTTCCGCTCCATCGCGTTGCGCCAGAGCGTATTGGGGTCTTGGAACTTCAGCTGCAGGTCTATGCCGGCCTTGCGGAGCTCCTGCTGGTAGGGAGTGATGAAACGCTCGATCGCCTTGGGGATGCCCATCTCCACAACGAAGGGCTTCCCGTCTTTGACCAGAATCCCTTCGGCGTTACGAGTCTTCCAGCCAGCTTCGGCCAAGAGCTGCTGTGCCAGCTCTGGGTTGTAGCGCACCTTGGGGTTGTTAGGGTTTTCGTAGACCGTGTTGGCGTAGTAGGAGTCCATAGGCTCGTACTCGTCGTAGAGCAACTCCCGGATGAGGGCCTCTCGGTTGAGCAGGTAGGCAAAGGCTTTGCGCACGCGAATGTCATCGAACGGGGGCTTGCGCATGTTGAAGGCGATGCCTATGGTACCAACGGGACCGTCGGTGTAGACACGCCGCTTCTGGATCCAGCCTTTCTGGAGCGCTTCGTAGGCTGTGTCCTTGACCCAATGCTCGGTCGTGAGAGCGCCGAAAATGAAGAAGTCGCTGTCTCCCTTCTTGAACATCTCGTACGCCAGCAACGGGTTGTCCTTGACGACCTCGAACTCAATGCGGTCGAAGTTCCCAACGTAGCGAGCCGTTGGGTAGTCCTTAGCCCAGTAGTCGCTGCGGCGCGTCAAGGCATAGGATCTGCCCTTCTGGACGTCCTCCGGCAGCAGGATGTACTCTCCGGAACCAGGCGGAATCTCGTACTGGAAGCGCTCTAAGAACTCCTTGCCCGTCATGTTCCCAATGACGTGGGCAGGGAGAATTGGGAGCGCAGCAGAGAAGTAGAGGAAGTTGCGCCAATTCAGGGTCTTGCTGCGCACTTCTACCAGGTACTTACTGAGCGCTCGGGGTTCCTCGAACTTGCCGAAGACGAGCTGGAGCGAGGGCTCTAGAATCGTCTCGTCCATTACTAGGCGCCACGTAGCCACAACGTCCTCAGCGGTCACGGGCTTGCCATCGGAGAAGCGGGCATTCGGGTCAATCCGGTAGAGGAACGTCTTGCGGTCGGGCAGGATTTTCCAGTGCGAGGCTAATGCGGGGACGAATTCCCGCGTGAGCGGGTGGAGACCCAGCAGGGTTTCGTAGACCAGTGAGGCGATGATAGAGTTCTCCACGTAGTTGGAGTGCTGCCCATACGGCCGGAAGTTGAGTGGGAAGCGGGTCACGACGATGCGAATCTTCCCGCCAGTCTTCGCCCTAGGGTCGCCGAAGAAAGGCAGCTCCTCTGGGGTTGGAACGTACGTTCGGAACCCAAGGGAATCCGCAATCCGTTCAAACCCTGGACCTCCCAGTTCAGCAGGGACAGTAGAGTCGGCACCCACAGGGGTGTCGTACTGCTTCCAGAGAGAGGTGTTCTGAGTCTTCGCTGCCAGTCGTTCCAACTCCTGGTCTGAACGGGCGCCACGCTGGCAGGCTGCCAAAAGGAGGGCGCTACCAAATAAGCTCCAGAGTGCAACCCTACTGTATGTGGCCGTCAGGCGAACCATGGCACTCTCCCGAGCGATGTGCGAAGCACCAAATTAGGAGTTCTCCGTAGATGCAGAGCTCTGGGGCCGTTGGAGTAGCCCTGCGAGGAACGTTGCCAGGATGAGGGCTGCTAGACGGGCTGTCCGATGGTCTAGGTCGTATCGCGGGTTGAGCTCGGCGATGTCCAGGAGGCGGACGTTCGGAGAGGAGCCCAAGAAATGGGCTGCCCACAAGAGCTGCTCTGGCGGAATACCGATGGTAGCTGGCGCGCTCACTCCAGGGGCAAATGCCGCAGGGATGGCGTCCATGTCGATGGAGACGTAGACAGGAAGTTGGCCGCCATCGGAGATGGCGGCGAACAGCTCCGGTAAGACCGACGCCATCCCTCGCCGGAGGAGTTCTGGGAGGAAGCAGAGATGTGCCCCTCGCTGCTGGAGGTACTCCCGGTGCTCGCGGGCAATAGCGTAGGGCTGGAGGCCGATGTAGGCTAAGCGCTCCGCTGGAAAGCGGAGCTCTTCCAGCAGTTGGCGGAAGGCAGAGCCGGAATGCGGTTTGCCGTCAATGCGCGGTCGCACGTCGGGGTGGGCGTCGAAGACGAGGATGCCACAAGGGGAGTGCCGGAGGAGCGCGGCTGCGTTAGGGTAGGCGATATCGTGTCCTCCGCCGAGGACAATGACACACGGGGCGTGAATGAGGAGCTCCGAGATGCAGCGCTCCTGTAGAGCATGGAGCTCCTCCAGCGACTTGTCCGTTGGGTCAATGTCGCCGAGGTCAGCTATGCTGAGCTGGTCTAGCCCAGCCGACGTCCCAGTGTCGGGGGTCAGCCGGTAGAAGGCTGAGCGAATCGCAGCGGGCGCCTCTGCAGCGCCGGGGCGTCCAGCGTTCTGGATGACGCCGAGGTCCTGGGGGATACCGAGGAAGACAGCATCGAGGCGCTGCGCCTCCGTTGGGATACCGCGGAGGACGAGTTCCCCGAGGCGCGGGTCGTCCGGTAGGTAGCGACTGAAGAAGACTTCAGGTGCTGTAGGGCGCAGTGCGAGCACCGTTTCCGGTGTCAGCAACATGTCTGCGGAGCTGTACGTCCTAAGCTCCCCCTCGCTGTCGCAAAGATACGCTGCAGCGCAAAGGCAACGAAGCAGCTCAGTTTCTCCTGGCGTCGTTGCGGCTCCTAACTTTGCGTCCGGGTCAGTCCCACACTCTGCAGGGGCAACAGTGAAATACCGCTGGACGTGGCGTGGTTTGGCCACAGAGGAAGAGATTGCAGCGCTAGCCCGTGCCACTGGAATGCCGAAGGGGATTGCGGCAATCCTCGCAGCTCGTGGCATTCGGACTCCTGAGGCCGCCCAACGGTTCCTCCATCCTTCGGCCGAACAGCTCCATTCACCGTGGCTCTTCCATGATATGGAGGCAGCGGTCGCTCGGTTGGAGAGAGCACGTTACGAGCAGGAACTAGTTTGGGTTCACGGGGACTACGACGTGGATGGCACTGCCAGCACTGCCGTCCTAGTAGACTTTCTGTCGCGCTGGGGCCTCCAGGTGAGGTACCATGTCCCTGACCGGTTCCAAGAGGGCTACGGGCTGACGGTAGAAGGAGTAGAGCGGGCAGTCAATGCGGGGGCCACGCTCATCGTTGCCGTGGATTCCGGTATCAACGCTGCGGAGGCAGTTGCGTATGCTCGCGAGAGAGGAGCGGATGTCATCATTTGCGACCATCACGAACCGACCGGACCTCTGCCAGAGGCTACAGCCATCTTGAATCCCCGGCTCGCTGATAGTGGTTTCCCATTCCCACTGTTGGCTGCCTGCGGGGTTGTCTTCAAGCTCGTTTGGGCAGCGGCACAGCGGTGGGGCGAGCCGGAGCAGGCGTTTGAGTATTTGGACCTGGTGGCATTGGCAACGGTGGCAGACCTCGTTCCTCTTGTGGAGGAGAACCGTGTACTGACGGCTTTGGGGTTACAGCGAATCCGGACCCAACCTCGGCCGGGGCTATTAGGGCTCTTGCAGTGCGTTGGGATGCCTTCGCAGAACGTCACGACGGCCGACATCCTGCTAGCACTAGCACCGCGGATTAACGCTGCCGGACGGCTAGGGGATGCCCGCCGAGCTGTGGAGCTGCTGCTCCAGACGGACGAAGGTGTTGCGTTCCGGATCGCTCAGGAGCTGGAGTGCGAGAACTTCCGGCGCCGCACAATCGCTGAGCAGGTCTATGCTGAGGCCATAGGGCAAGCTGAGGAGCTGCTGACGCGCCAAGGATACCGTTCGGTGGTGCTTTACAACCCGCAATGGCACCCTGGCGTACTGGGCATTGTAGCTACGCGGATCGCAGAACGCTTCCAAGTTCCGGTCATCTTGCTGAGCCGTGTTGGTGGCTTCGTGAAGGGCTCGGCGCGAAGTGGAGGAGCGGTGAACCTACTGGAGCTGCTGGCGGCGTGTTCAGCCCATACATGCGATTACGGTGGCCATCCGTTTGCAGCCGGTGTCGTTCTGCGGGAGGACCAGGTAGGGGCTTTCAGCGAAGCTGTGGAGCGATTCGCTAGTCAGAGTGAGCTGCAGCCTGCTGAACGTCCCGAGCTCCGAGTCGATGCCGTGCTAGACTTTGCCAAGATTACGCCGCAGTTTTTGCTGCTGCTTCGCCGTTTGGCGCCGTTCGGGTACGAGAACTTCCGCCCAGTCTTCCTGGCACATCGCGTCCGCCTCCACCGCTGCCGTTCCGACAATAGCTGCCGCTTGGAACAGCAAGGGGTCTGGATGGATGGCGTATTGAATGGCGTGCACTACCTCGATGTTGTGGGGGAGCGGCAACCGCTGAGTATCCTCTACACTCTAGAGGAGCGAGGCGGGACGGAACGGCAAGCTGGTGTGCCAGTCATTCACGTGCGTGATTTCTGCTTGGATAGCGAACGGCCATGCCTGAAGTGAGGGCGTAGCAGACTTCTTCTGCTAGTTCTCCGGGAGGAGCGAGTTGGTGGTCGGTCCTTTGCGAGGCCATCGCAGAGGTGGCAGCGTTAATCCACAAGGAGAAGGTCCTCTCGGGCGGCGCCCGTGATATAGCTCCCAGGTACCTCATCTGGCCGTCTCTGCAACGGGCGAATGGTAGCGTCTCTTCGGTTGGAAAATGTCCTGGCGGCCTGGCAGGAAGGGACGCCGTGAGTCGTGGCTAACGGACAGTTTGGGAGGGCTGCCGTGGCTGCAGCACCGCTACCACACTGCTGTGGCCACACGGAGGTATTCGGGTCGGGGAGTGGTGGCCATCTTGAGGCAAGGCTTTCCTCTACGAACGCTCCCCACAGGCTTCGGCAGCACAGGATAGCCGCTCTATACCTGCTGGGAAGCCACCGTGAGAGGGCAAGCGCCCTAAGTTTGTAGCGACTGGTGTGGCTGCCTGCACTGATGGAGCATCGTGAGCGGATCGTTGTCTTGGACTTCGGCTCCCAGTATACGCAGTTGATTGCCCGCCGGATTCGGGAGAGCGGCGTATACGCTGAAATTGTGCCGTACAGTACACCGGCTTCCACGCTACGAGCCCTGGCCCCGCAGGGAATCGTACTCTCAGGGGGGCCAGCTAGCGTCTACGAGCCTGGGGCGCCGTATCCGGATCCGGGCGTCTTTGAGCTCGGTGTTCCGATCTTGGGAATCTGCTACGGACTCCAGTTGCTGGGGCACCTCTTCGGCGGGGAGGTCATCCAGGCGAACCGGCGCGAATACGGTCGCGCCGAGCTCCATATCCTGGATAGCAGCGATCTCTTCGCCGGCATCCCTAGCCCGACGACGGTGTGGATGAGCCATGGGGATGCCCTCAGCCGCTTGCCGGAAGGGTTTGAACGTATCGGCTACACGGAGAATGCCCCCATTGCTGCTATCCGCTATCGGGAGCGCCAGTTCTGGGGAGTGCAGTTCCACCCCGAGGTCGAGCATACTCCGTACGGGCGCCAGATGCTGGAGAACTTCGCTCGCCGTATCTGCGGTTGCCGCGCAGAGTGGACGCCAGCAGCGTTCATCGAAGCTGCCGTGGAAGAGATTCGCCGCACGGTCAATAGGGAACGGGTCCTCTGCGCCTTGAGCGGTGGGGTGGATTCTACAGTGACGGCAGTCCTCGTCCATCGTGCCATCGGTGACCGTCTGCACTGCATCCATGTAGACACTGGCCTCATGCGCGAGGGGGAAAGCCAAACAATTGCGGATCTCTTCCAGCAGCACTTCCGCATTCCATTGACGGTCGTGGACGGCAGCGAGCTCTTCCTGAGCCGACTTCGGGGGGTTGTGGATCCAGAGCTGAAGCGCCGGATCATTGGGCACACGTTCATAGAGCTCTTCGAGCGTGAAGCCCAGCGTTTCCCCGATGCCCGTTGGTTAGCCCAGGGGACCCTCTATCCCGATGTGATTGAGTCTACCTCTGTGCGAGGCCCATCGGCGACGATCAAGACCCACCACAACGTTGGCGGCCTCCCGGAGCGCATGCAGCTCAAGCTGCTGGAGCCTCTACGTGAGCTCTTCAAGGACGAAGTGCGGGCCGTCGGACGAGAGCTGGGAATCCCAGAGGGGTTCCTGCGGCGCCATCCTTTCCCCGGGCCAGGGCTGGCCATTCGCGTCCTTGGGGAGGTGACTCTTGAGCGGCTTACGCTACTGCGGCGTGCCGATGCCATCTTCGTGGAGGAGCTCCAGAAGGCAGGACTCTACGACAGTGTTTGGCAAGCCTTCGCCGTACTCCTCCCTGTCCAGAGCGTCGGAGTCATGGGGGATGAACGTACGTACGAGTACGTGTGTGCTCTACGGGCTGTGACCAGCACCGATGGGATGACCGCTGACTGGGCTCGGTTGCCAGAGGAGTTCCTGGCAGCGGTTGCAAACCGTATCATCAACGAAGTGCGGGGGATCAACCGTGTCGTCTACGACATCTCCAGCAAACCGCCAGCCACGATTGAGTGGGAGTGAATTTGTGGGCTTGCCATGCCGCAGGCCATAGAGGGGAGACTGTACGGCGAGGGTGTCTCGATTGCAATCGTTGTCGCACGGTGGAACGAACTCGTCACCGAGCGCCTTCTGGCGGGGGCTCTCATCGCATTGCGCCAGCATGGGGTGGCGGACGATGCGATTACGGTCGTGCACTGTCCGGGGAGCTTTGAGATCCCGCTAGTTGTCCAAGAGCTGGCCCGGAGTGGCCGATACGATGCTGTCATTGCGCTTGGAGCCGTCATTCGGGGCGAGACCCCACACTTTGAGTACATTGCCGCCCAGGTAGCGGCTGGGATCATGCAGAGCGCTCTTCAGGTGCGTCTTCCCTGTGTCTTCGGCGTGTTGACGACGGACACGCTGGAGCAGGCCCTCGAGCGGTCAGGTGGGAAGCTTGGGAACAAGGGAGCAGAGGCTGCTCTGACGGCGTTGGAGATGGTCAATCTCCTGCGGCGCTTGCGTGAATGATGCAGAGAGGGCTGCAATGCGTGCTGCTAGGCGTTGCACTTGGTAGCAGTGCCGCTCTCGCTGACGTTGTTCCGCGGATCGAGCGGTGGGAGCTCCACACTTCGCTCCTCACGGTCCGAGGTGTCACCACCGATGGCGAACGCCTCTGGGCTGCCACTAGCGGAGGACTCTTTGCCTACACCCCACAGACAGGACAGCTGACAACTGTGCGACGCACGGAGGGGCTCTTGACACACGACTTTACTGCCATTGCCGCCGGTGACGGTTATGTTGTGGCCGGCAGCTTCGATGGTATCGTGGAGGTACGGGACAGCAGTGGGGAGTGGTACCACGTCACCGACATCTATACACAGCCGGGGCTCCCTTCGAAGCAGATCACAGCAATCCTCCTCCGCGGTCCCTATGCCTACTTAGGAACGGGCTTTGGACTGGTTCTGCTGGAGCTACGTCGCCGGATCATTGCCCAATCAGTCCTACGGATCGGAGGCTTCCAAGCCGGGACAGCAGTGACCGCTCTCTGCGCATGGCGGGATACTCTGTGGGTAGGGACAGCATCGGGACTGGCCGCCATTGGGTTGGATGCTCCTTTCCTTGGGGACCCGGCGGCGTGGCGTGTCATCCAGAGCCGAGAGCTGAGTTCAGGGGTGCGCTTCTTGCTGCCGATGGCGTCGGTACTGGTTGTAGCAACGGCGACGGAGGTCTTCTTCTACCGAGACGGCGCTGTCGGGCAGCTCCGCGCGTATTCGCAACCTGTTGTTGGAATAGCGGGCCATCGGGACAGCCTTTGGGTGGCGACGCGAGGGGAAGTATGGCAGGAATTGCCGACCCGTCAACAGCTCGTGGCTCCAACAGCCACGCTGTCGGGGATGTGGGGGAGCGTCGTCGGGGGGAGCTTCTATCTAATGGTGGGTGCCGAAGAGCAGGGGCTGTGGGGTTGGGATAGACAGCGCTGGCATCCGCTACGACCAAACTCTCCACATACGAACTTGTTACTCTCGTGTGCTGTTGACGCTGAGGGGAACCTCTGGTGTGCTACGGATCGCACGGCTGGGCGCGGCTTTGCCTGCCTCTACCGTGGACAGTGGTATGGATTTACTACGGCTACCGCACCGCAGCTAGGTGTAAACGAGTACCACCGAGCTTTTGTCTCGGCCGCAGGTAGGGAAGCTTGGTTCGCAAGCTGGGGTCGGGGGCTCATGCAGGTGATGGCTACGGACACAGGGTTCGTCCTGACGCGCTATGACGCCACCACGACACCACTCCGAGGGATACCGTCGGATACGATGTACCTTGCCATTGGCGAGCTGGCCGCCGATGCTATGGGCAACCTGTGGGGGATATGCCACTGGTGTGTTAGTGGTGCGCTTTTCCGACGTACTCCAGACGGCCAGGTAGAGTCTTTCGCCACTGGGCTACCCACGAGCCAGCGGCAGAATCTTCCACTCGTGGTGGATCCTTTCGGGACGAAGTGGTTCGGCTCCCTTGTCAGCGATGGACTCTTCTACTTCCGCGAAGCAGAAGGAGGGCGTCCAGAGGTACTCGGTCGGTTAACCACGGCAAGCTCGGCGCTGCCGAGTAACATCATCTACGCCTTAGCGGTAGATCGCGAGGGAATGGTGTGGGTGGGAACTCCGAGCGGGGTTGGCGTCGTTCTCAACCCTGGGGCTGTGCTCAGTGGAAGCATCCCGGTAGTCCGGAACGTCAGTCTCTTGCGCGAGCAGGCCGTGTACGCCATAGCTGTGGATGTCCACAACAACAAGTGGTTGGCCACTGACGCGGGACTCTGGGTTGTAAACCCAGATGCTACGGCTGTGTTATTGCGCCTGACGGCTGAGAATAGCCCTCTCCCGAGCAATGGGGTGCGTGGCGTGACGATAGAACATCAGAGTGGCCGTGTCTTCGCTGGAACTCGGGCAGGGCTGGCAGTGCTTGAGACTTCTGCGCGCCTGCCGCAAGGAAGTTACTCTCTACGCTGCTTTCCACAGCCGTTTGTGCCAGAGCAGGACGAAGTGCTTCGAATTGATGGTCTTGCAGAGCAGAGCATCGTCCGGGTCTTAACGCTTGAGGGGCTTGTAGTAGCACGTTTCCAGACGAGCGGTCGTATGGGGTATTGGGACGGTCGCAACGAGCGGGGGGAACTGGTTCCCGAGGGGGTCTACATCATTACGGCCCTCTCGGCGGCGACGGGAGAGTGGGCGCAAGCCAAGGTCCTCCTTCTGCGTCCGTAAGGGAGGAAAAGGGCGCTCTTTGCGGTTTGACATAGTCGCACGGACGACTTTGGCAGTTAAGCCTAGTCCGGGCAGAATTTGTAACTTTGGGGCACATAGTGCTAGGATGTTGCACAGTTACCCAGCGGGGTGGACTATGACACTGCAGCGAGTTCTGTGGGGGAGCATCGTTGGAATGCTGCTCCTAGCGGTCAGTAACGTAGCGGCGCAGACAGGTCAGGTCTGCTTCCAGCGCTTCAAGAACAGCAATGTTGGCACAGAATTCTACCTCTCCTTCCCCCCCTGCTATGAAGAAGTCTTCGGGGCACAGAACAATGTGGTTATCTACATCGCTGCTTGGGCGCGCGGGAAGGTCGTCGTAGAGGTCCCAGGCAAGGGCTTCTACCGGGAGGTCTACACTATCCCGCATGATGTTGTGGAGGTGACGCTGACGCCCGCAATCGGCCAGCCATACACAAAGGCTCCTACGGGGGATGCTCCGTCGGAGGATCAAATCTACTCCAAAGCGGGGGTCCATATCGTGTCGGAGGTCCCGATTGCCGTCTACGGCGTGACGCGCTTCGTCTACACGACGGACGCCTTCATGGCGATACCGGTGTCGATGTTGGGCACTGAGTACGTCGTAGCCTCTTATCCGGACATGTCGGCGATGTACCCAGGGTACTATCTGCCCTCGGAGACGGTGATTGTGGCAGCCTATGACAACACGGAGGTCTTCTTCACACTGTATGGGAACCCCTACACGAGGACACGTGGGGGCATGCGGCCTGGACAGACGAAGCGATGGACGCTGCAGAAGGGAGATGTAGTGGCAATCAGCAGCTACGGGCCGGAAGCTGACTTGAGTGGAAGTCGGATTGTGGCTACAAAGCCGGTGGCGGTTATCTCAGGGAACCAGTGTGCGAACGTGCCCACCTCCATGCGATGGTGCGACTTCATCGTGGAGATGGAGCTACCCATGTACGCATGGGGCAAGACGTACTTCGTGACGCCGATCTTCGGCGCAAACCGAATGCGGAATCAGAATTCCGTCGTCCGCATCTTTGCCAAAGAGCCCAATACGCGGGTGTATCTGGATGGTCAAGAGTACGCCGTCATCACCAAGGGGTTTGGTGGACTGCGTGGGGAGGCATGGCTGGATATTGAAGACCCGGATCCGGCAGGACCTCGGCCAATCGTGATCTCTGCTGACAAGCCGATTTATGTAGTGCAGTACAACAAAGGGCAAGAGACCGATCCACCGCAGCCTACGGACCCCTTCCAGATGGCACTACCGCCGTTGGAGCAGGCCCAGACCCATGTCATCTTCTCCACTCCTGGTGCCCGTGGAGGGGCGGTGGCTCCCTTCCCGCGAAACTTCATCAATCTGGTCTTCCCGCTCAATCCAGACGGGACAGTGCCCAGCGATTTAGAGTTCGGGGAGTTCATTGGGGGACAGCTCGTTTGGACACCGATTCGCTCTAAGTTCGACCCCACACGGATTCCCTTCCGAGTTCGGGTCAACGGGCGGATGTGGGCGTTCAAGCTGCTGCGCCTGCCGTACAACGGAGTCTTTGAGATCCGCTCGCGGAGTGGGAACTTCCCCTTCATGGCATACTCTTACGGAGGCTCTGACTACGACTCGTACGGTTTTGTAACGACGATGGCATTCGGCAGGATGCTGGACCCGGCTGACACGCTGCCACCGCTAGTGACGTGGACGCAGCAATGCGACGGGACAGCGGAGGGGTTCGTGAGCGATCGTCCTACGGACGCAGCCATTCGCAGCAACCTGTCGGAGGTACGCTTGGATGCGGAGCGGAGTTACAACTACACACTGACGCTGCTAGATCAGCTGATACCGGGTACTACAGCAGCGGTGCGGTGGCGCCTCGAAGTGCAGGACCCACTCCAGCCAGCACGGGCGGTAGTGGTCTTCTCCGATCGGCGGGGGAATGACACCTGCATTACAGCGGAGTATTCTCCGTTTGTAGTGCGCATGGAGCCAGCACTGCTCGACTATGGACTACTGCAGATAGGGCAGAGCCGGATGCTAACGGTTCGGATCAGTGTGCCAGACGTGGCTGGCTACCAGCCGATGCGGATCACGCAGCTACGGCTGAAGGACGGGAACAGAGGTTTTGCGTTTGTGTCACCGCCAACGCTGCCATTAGTGGTGCGGCCGGGCGAGGAGGTGGAGTACCAGATCCGCTTCACAGCGACAGCCGTCGGCAGCTTTGTGGACTCAGTAGGAATCGGAGATGAATGTAGCTTTCGCTACCTGACAGAACTTAGGGCACGGGTGGACGAGCCAGAGATTCAGGTCAGCGACTACGACTACGGATCCGTTCCCGTAAAGACAGAGGTTGCGGGATGGATTCAAGTGCGCAACACAGGTCGGACGGACTTGGTCATCACGGGCTATCGAGGCCCGAGGGAACCAGGAGTTTTCCGTCTGGTGAACTGGCCGACCATCTCGCCAACCAATCCGCTGGTGCTACGTCCCGGTGAGGTACGTACTCTGCAGGTCAATTTCCTTCCTTCAGAGGTCCGGTCGTACACGGACGCCATTGAGTTCAGCAGCAATGCCAGTCGGGTGGACAGCGTGGCGCTGCTACAGGGTGTGGGAGTGAGGGCGGAGATTTGGGCACAAGGATATGACTGGGGACGGCGCCGAGTGGGACGTGGCCCGTACGATGATAACGGGCGCAGTGGGGTGCTCATCCGCAACGTTGGGACACAGGAGCTGACAGTGACAGATGCTGTGCCCTCGGGGCCAACGACGGGATTCCTCTACGACCGTGGGGACTTCGTGGGGTTGACACTCCAGCCGGGTGAAGAAAGGCTCGTGCCAGTGCGCTTTGACCCGCAAGCGACGGGCTATTACCAGCTGCAGCTAACCTTGCAGAACACCACCGGGGTCCCGGTGACAGTTAGCCTGCGAGGGATTGGGATTGTGCCGCGGGTACGGATGACACCACAGGTAGACTTCGGTACGACATTGGTGAATGCTCCGACACCCAATACAGGGACGGTGACGATTGAATGCTTGGAGTGGGAGTTCCAAGACGCTGTGAGGATAGAGGATATCGTGGCTGTGCCAGCAGGGAGTGTAGGGGAGACAGGGGCTACCTTTGGAACGCTCGGGTTCCGATACAACAAGGCGGCCCTTGGCCTTCCTCGAGTGCTGCAACCTGGCGAGCGGGTGACCTTTACGGGTGAGTTCGTAGCTCAGCAGGCAGGGCCCGTCCAAGCAGAGCTGCGACTAGTTAGTGATGCCGAGAATAATGCGGAAGCCGTCTGCGTCTGGCTGGGGAATGGGATCAGCCAAGGGTTGGCCTTGACGGGTGCACGGACGACCGTCTGTGCTGGGACGGAGGGCACTCTGAATGCGCGTCTGGCGAATACAGGAACAGCTCCGATTCGGATTACAGAGATACGTCTGGAGAACGCTACGCCAGGGGCAACCTTCCAGCTCGGTCCAGCAGCACCTACTACACCGTTCGAGCTGCAGCCTGGGGCGGGGGTGGACATCCCTGTAGTCTATATGGTACCGCAGGCAGGTAACTACGACGTTGAGCTTGTGATTGCAAACACCAGCTCGGAGCGACCGGAGGTGCGAGCCCGGCTATCGGTAGAGGCACTCTTCTTCCAGCGGAGCTTCCAGATCGCTGGCGGTCCATGGAGTGGGATACCGGGGACGCAGTTCTGGGTTCCGGTGCAAGTCCAGCCAGGCGATGACATCCAGCGAGCAGCCATTACGGCACTTCGGGTGCGGATGACGTTCGATCCCACAGTTATTGCCCCGGAAGCTGGAAGCATCCGGCTAGGCCCGGCTGCAGCAAGGCTGCGGCTGGAGAATGTGCAGGTAGCCGGTGGGGAGCTCCGCTTCTGGTTGCTGGCTCCGCAGGGTGAATACTTCACCGGCCAACCCGGGGAGTTGGTACGGGTGCTGTTCACGGCGTATCTAGCTCCGCTGGCGAAGGAGAGCGAGATCAAGCTGAATGTAGAAGCTCCAGGGAATGCTTGCGTTATCTTTACAGCAACCGGCAGCAGCTTTCAGGTGGTGCCAGTATGCGTCTACGACCTCCGTCGAGTGAGGCTGAGTCCACAGGGGTACAGCCTACAACAAGTGCATCCGCAGCCGCTGGCTCGTGGGCAGCGGCAGGTAGAGGTAGAGTTCTCCATCGGGATGGCTGCTCCGACGGAGTTAGTGGTGTACGATGCGATGGGACAGCGGGTGCTGACGCTTGTGGAAGGGGTCTTAGAGGCGGGAGTCTACAGAGTCGCGCTGCCGGTGGAGCAGCTTGCACCAGGGATCTACTTCTACCGCCTGCGTTCGGGTCCGTACACGGAGACGAGGCGACTGGTCATCGGGCAGTGAGTGGCTAAAACGGAAGTGGCCCTCCAGGGTTTCCCTGGAGGGCCGTACTGTGTACGATGGATTCTGCTCGGCGATGCGCAAAGAGTCCTCTTCTGAGGAGGATAGCGCCATTGTAGAGAGGCGCTACTTCAGGTCATAGCCAACGAACGGCAGGAGGGCGAGGTGGCGCGCGTACTTGATCGCCTTCGCAATTCGGCGTTGCTGTACCGCTGTAACTCCAGTGAGACGCCGAGGCAGGATTTTGCCTTCCTCGTTGATGAAGTTCTGAAGCAGAGCAATGTTCAGGTAGTCAACGTAACGGCTACGCCCTAAGGGATTGGGGCGCCGACGAGCTTTGCGTTTGCGAACGGTGACAGCCATGGTCTACTCCTGTAAGGTCTCTTGCTGCCGTTGGAGTTGTTTCTGCTGGCGGAGTTGCTCCGTCTTCTGGAGTCGGCGCTGGAAGCGCTCAACACGACCGGTGGTGTCGACAAGGATTTGCTTGCCAGTGAAAAAGGGGTGACTCTTGGAGTCAATCTCCAGGACCAGCCGGTCACGCTTAGCGCACGAGCGGGTGACGAACGTAGTCCCATCGGTCATCACGACCTCAACCGGGCGGTAGTAAGGGTGAATGCCCTTCTTCATTGGCCGTCCTTCTGAATGTCCAACGTGTCTACTTCGCTCAGGTC
The DNA here is from genome assembly GCA_025059875.1 of Candidatus Kapaibacterium sp. Taxonomy (NCBI): domain Bacteria; kingdom Pseudomonadati; phylum Bacteroidota; class Eximiradiia; order Eximiradiales; family Kapaibacteriaceae (SeqCode); genus Kapaibacterium (SeqCode); species Kapaibacterium sp. (SeqCode). The sequence continues at coordinate 12,788 of JANXCT010000003.1, read as the reverse complement.
ATTGACGCGGACGAAGCGCTTGAGGAAGCGAATCGTTCCGCGCTCAGATCGGTACCCCTTGATGACCTGCACCATGACGGGGCCCTTTCCTCGCTGTTCTGCCTTCCGAACCTTGTCGGCAAAGCTCTGTACTTTCGCCATGGCCAAATCCGCAGTCTCAGAGTTACGGCTGACTGCAAAATTACGCCCTAGGTCGTAGATGCTCCATCGGGAAAGAGCCCTTCCGGGGTTGCGTAATTTTGCGAGCCTTATAGCAGGCCAGAGTAATGGGTTCACGCTACCGCAGCTACCAGCGAATTGCCGACTTGCCGAAGCTCGTCGGAGAGGAGGTTACCTTGAGAGGGTGGATTGCAGACCGCACGGATAAAGGGCGGCTTCAGTTCCTGCGCTTTCGGGATGGCTCGGGCTTCTGCCAGTTGGTCGTCTTCCAGCCTGAGGTCATCCCGGAGGTCTTTGCGGCGGTGAAGGAGGTGACACAAGAATCTTCGGTCATTGTCCGAGGGATCGTTCGCCGAGATGAGCGGGCCATAGGAGGATATGAGCTCCAGGTGCGAGATTTCCAGATTCTCCACCTCTCGCGTGGCTATCCTATCACGCCGAAGGAGCATGGCGTGGAATTCCTCATGGAGCATCGCCACCTGTGGCTCCGTTCGACACGTCAGCATGCTATCATGCGGGTTCGGGCGGCGGTTATCCGAGCCATCTGTGAGTTCCTGGATGCGAATGGCTTCGTGCGAATCGATGCTCCAATCTTGACTGCCAATGCTTGCGAGGGGACGACAACGCTCTTCGAGCTAGACTACTTCGACCTGGGCAAGGCTTACCTTTCCCAATCGGGCCAGCTCTACGCGGAGGCTGCAGCAATGGCCCACGGCCGGGTCTACACTCTGGGGCCCACCTTCCGAGCTGAGCGCTCGAAGACTCGCCGCCATTTGACGGAGTTCTGGATGGTGGAGCCAGAGGCAGCCTTCTTTGACTTGGAGGACGACATGGACCTGGCCGAAGACTTGGTTGAGTACATCGTACAGTACGTGCTGCGCCACTGCGAGCAGGAGCTGAGGACACTGGGGCGGAACCTATCGATGCTAGAGAAGGTGCGGCGTCCATTCTATCGAATCAGCTACACCGAGGCCGTGGAGATTGTGCGCCGCAAAGGGGTCAAGCTCCACCGGAAATTGCCCGATGGGAGCGAGGAGCTCGTAGACTTTCCATGGGGCGAGGACTTCGGTGCACCCCAAGAGGATGCTATCATGGAGGAATTCGACAAGCCTTGCATCATCCATCGGTATCCTGCGGCTGTGAAGGCTTTCTACATGAAGCGAGATCCGGAAAACCCTGACCTTGTCCTCGCCATGGATATGTTGGCTCCTGAAGGTGGAGGGGAGATCATCGGAGGCAGCCAGCGGGAGGACGACTACGATGCACTCCTCCAGCGCATCCGCGAGCATGGCTTGCCGGAGGGGGCGTTCCAGTGGTATCTGGACCTACGCCGCTACGGCTCGGTACCCCACAGTGGCTTCGGGCTTGGGATAGAGCGCACGGTCAAGTGGATCACCGGTGCCCAGCATATCCGGGAAACGATTCCGTTCCCGCGAATGTTGTACCGTATTGTGCCATAAGCATAGCAGTGCGAGAATGCACTATCGAGCACTTCTGAAAGCTGAAGGCCTCCAGTCTGGGACGATAACGGGGGAGCAGAACCGGGATTCTGGAGCCGAAACCGTCGTTTGGGACTTGAAAGACCTCTATCCGGGAATTGACTCCCGCGAGTTCCGCTCTGACCTCGAGGAACTCCCGCAGCGGGCAGAAGCCTTTGCCCAACGCTGGCGTGGGAAATTCGCTACAGCGACCGAAGAGGAAGTAGAGGCTCTGCTCCGCGAATATGAAGCCCTGCTGGAGACGAGCTCTCGGCTCAATAGCTACGTGTACTTGCTGTGGTCGACTGACACGGGGAACCCACAGCTTGGCGCTCTCTTGCAGCGAGTTAGGGAGCAGAGCGCGATTGCAGAGCGCGCTCTGGTGTTCGTGCCCCTGCAGTGGATACATGCTCCGGAGGACTTCCAACAGCGTATCCTGAGCTCACCTCGCATTCGACGCTGGCGGCATTGGCTGGCCCATACCCTCCAGTTCCGGCCATACACCTTGGAGGAGGCAGCGGAGGAGGTGCTGGTACTGAAGGAGACAACCAGCCGCTTTGCTTGGATTCGACTCTTCGATGAGCTCACCAGCGGTGCCGTCTACACCTTAGATGGCAAGCCATACCAGCAGCAGGAGCTGCTGGCGCTCCTCCACCATCCCGACCGAGAGCTGCGGCGTCGCGCTTCGGAAGCCTTCACTGAAGGCCTGCGTGCGAATGCTCGACTCCTAACCTTCATCTTCAACACGCTCCTGGCTGACTGGCACACTACGGTCGTCCAACTCCGCGGCTATCCCCACTGGTTAGCTCCGCGGAACCTGGAGAATGAGGTCAGCGACTCTACTGTTGAGGTACTCATCCGCACCGTTGTTGAGGGCTACGAGCTGGTGGAGCGCTATTACACGCTGAAGCGTCGGCTCCTCCAGCTGGATCGGCTCTATGAGTGGGACCGTTATGCACCGCTGCCGGTGGGATTACATCGGTGGCACTGGCGCGAAGCCTCGCAGATTGTCCGCCAGGCGTACTGGGACTTCTCTCCAGAGTTCGGCCGCATCGTTGACCGCTTCTTCGAGCAGGGCTGGATTCATGCTGCTGTCACCCCGGGCAAGCAAGGAGGGGCTTACGCTGCTCCTACGGTGCCATCGGTGCACCCGTATGTCTTCCTCAACTTCACAGGTACGACTCGGGATGTGCTGACCCTTGCCCATGAGCTCGGGCATGGGATCCATCAGTACCTCTCGCGGCAGCACAGCGTCTTGCAGACGCATGCGCCGCTGACGCTGGCGGAGATGGCCTCAACATTCGGAGAGATGCTCGTCTTCCAGCGGTTGCTGCGCCAGACCGATGACCGCCGGGCTCGATTGGCGCTGCTCCTGGGCAAGCTGGATGACCTCCTGGCGACGGTCTTCCGGCAGGTGGCGATGAACCGCTTTGAGGATGCCATCCACCGCCAGCGTGCGACGAAAGGGGAGCTGACGACCGAGGAGTTCTCTGCCTACTGGATGGAGACACAGCAGGCCATGTTCCGAGGCAGCGTGGAGCTGACGCAGAACTACGCTCTCTGGTGGAGCTACATTCCGCATTTCCTCCATACACCCGGCTACGTCTACGCCTATGCCTTCGGCGAGCTACTAGTCCTGTCGCTCTACGAGCAGTACCAGCGCAAGGGAGAGGCGTTCTTACCGCGCTACTGCGAGCTGTTAGCTGCTGGTGGTTCGGAAGCTCCTGAGGTTCTGCTCCAGCAGTTCGGGATTGATGTCACACAGCCGGCCTTCTGGCGCCAAGGGTTGGCCGTCATTGAGCGCTTCATTGCCCAAGCGGAGGAATGGAGCTCATCGTAACGGTGCACCACATGCAGCAGTACGCCGATCAGCAACGCCGTGCTGGACGGCGTATCGCTGTGGTCCCAACGATGGGCTACTTCCACGAGGGGCACCTCAGTCTCATGCGGCGTGCTCGGCAGCTTGCCGACGTGGTCGTTACGACCCTCTTCGTCAACCCCACGCAATTCGGCCCAGGCGAGGACTACGAGCGGTATCCACGCGATCTGGAGCGCGATCGCCGGCTGGCAGAAGAGGTCGGCTGCGACGTGCTCTTCGTCCCCAGTGTGGAGGAGATGTACCCAGGAGGCTACACGACTGTGGTTAGCGTCCGCGGCATCAGCGGCAAGTTTGAAGGCCGCTTCCGGCCTGGACACTTCGAGGGCGTAGCCACGATCGTGCTGAAGCTCTTTCTAGCGACGAAACCTCACGTGGCGATCTTCGGGCAGAAGGACTGGCAGCAGACGTTAGTCGTTCGGCAGCTCGTGCGGGACCTCAACGTGGATACCGAGATCGTCGTCGCACCGACGGTTCGGGAGCCGGACGGCCTGGCAATGAGCTCTCGGAACGTCTACCTATCAGCCGAGGAGCGTCAGAAGGCAACAGTACTCTACCGTGCCCTGCAGCGCGGACGAGAGCTCGTTCTGCTCGGAGAGCGCCGACGACAGGCAATCGTTGAGACGATGGAGCGGGAGCTCCTCACCGTCCCCGAGCTGCAGGTGGACTACGCTGCTGCTGCCGAGGCGTACACGCTGGAAGAGCCGGACACGTTCAGCCCGGGCCAGGAGCTCGTCCTCCTCGTCGCTGCTCGGCTTGGGACGACGCGCCTCATTGACAACGAGCTCGTCCAAGTACCGCTGTTGGAGGGGCAGCGTGGCTGAACGGATTGCTGTCTTCCCGCTACCGACTGTGCTGCTACCGGGCGAGGTGATACCGCTCCACATCTTCGAGCCTCGGTACAAGCTGCTGGTGCAGCGGGTTTTAGATGGCCGGGAACGGATGGGGATCAATCTGCTGTGGCAGGGTCGTTTCTACGGAGTTGGCTGTGTGAGTGCTCTGCGAGAGGTTTTCCGCCGCTACCGTGATGGGCGCATGGACATTGCCGTTGAAGGAGTCCAACGCTACCAGACACTCAGCCTAGACGAGCGCACGCACCCATACTGGACGGCCGAGGTGGAGTGGCTCCTCGACGAGGAGGATACTGCCCCCGACGAGCTGCGGCAAGCATGTGTGGAGCTCTATGCTCGGTTCCTGCAGCTTCTCCGTGGGACGACGCCAGATGTAGAGGAGCTGATCCTAGCAGATAGTCGCCAAGCCGAGCCCCTTTCATTCTTCATCGGCCGACAGCTTGGGCTAGAGGTCCTCCAGCGCCAGCACCTCTTGGAGCTCCGTTCCGAGCGCCAACGGTTGGAATGGCTGCGGGCACACCTGGAGCGTCTCCTCCCCCGACTGGAGCAGTTGGAGCTCTTCGTGCGTCGTGTGAGGAGCAACGGGCATTTCCGGTAAGTGTACGATAACGCTTGCAGCCTTCGTCTTTCCTGCGGAAGTCTTCCGGCGGAGCGTTGGAAGGTACGATGAGGCGCCAGATCCTCATTGCAGAACTCCTCAGCGAAATCCGTGTTGCGGTCCTGGAGGATGGGAGGCTGACGGAGCTCTGGATTGATGTCCCGGACCGGGAACGGCTTGTGGGAGCCATCTACTTGGGACGGGTAAAGCGGATCGTGAGAGGCATCAACGCAGCGTTCGTAGACATTGGACTGCCGCAGGATGCTTTCCTGCACTTTTCCGATGTGGCGGAGTCAGTAGCAGAACTGACGGCAGCCATTCAGGAGGAAGGACAGGAGGAGTCGGCCTCTAGTACACCTGCAGCACGGCAGAGGATCCGCTCCGGACGAGAAAACGGCAGTCCACCGAGCTACCCTGTCTTCCAGACTCGACGGGCTGGCAAAGTGGTCATCCCTCTGGAGGCAGGGCAGAAAGTGCTTGTGCAGGTGATGCGTGATGCCTACGCGGAGAAGGGGGTCCGTGTGACGACTCACGTCACCATCCCAGGGCACTACGTGGTGCTGTCACCTTTGGGCTCTGGGGTTGGAGTCTCGCAGAAGATTACCGACGAAGAGGAGCGCCGTCGCCTCCGGCGGGTTGTACGCTCAGTGCTGCCAGAGGACTACGGCTGCATCGTCCGGACGGCAGCCCAGGGACAGAGCCCTGAAGTCCTGCAGCAGGAGCTCAAGTGGCTGCTGGCGGAATGGCAGCGCATTGAACGGCAGGCACGCACTCGGAGGGCACCACAGCTCCTTCGCCCCGAGGACCCCATCTACATTGAAGCGATGCGGGAGTTCCTCTCCCCAGAGGTAGAGCGCATCCTGGTGGATTCCCGGCCCATTTACAACGCCCTCCGACAGTACCTCAAGCGAGTTGCTCCAGGATTCCTGCCTCGACTGGAGCTTTACACGGACAAGGAATCACTATTCGACCGCTTCGAGATCGAGTCGGAGGTGGCTCGCCTCTACCAGCGCCGGGTCCCGCTGCCTAGTGGCGGCTCGTTGGTAATCGATCACACAGAGGCAATGACCGTCATTGACGTCAACGCTGGACGTAGTCTCAGCGATCCGAGTCAGGAGATCAATGCTCTACGTACGAACCTCGAGGCAGCGCGGGAAATTGCTCGCCAGGTGCGGCTGCGGGATATTGGCGGAATTGTGCTCGTAGACTTCATTGACCTCCAGCAGGAGAGGCATCGGCAGCAGGTCTATGAAGAGCTCAAACGCGAGCTGGCGCGTGACCGCGCTAAGACGGTCGTCTACCCGATGACCCACCTAGGGATGCTGCCATTCACCCGGCAGCGCGTTGGGCGAAACATCCTGGAGAAGCTCACCGAGCCTTGTCCGACATGCCAAGGGAGTGGACGCCTCTACGGCAGCGTCGTTGTGCTCAACTCCCTAGAGCGATGGCTACGGAACTTCCGGACACACACCCGGGAATGGCGGGTACTCGTCCGGGTCCACCCGACGGTAGCACGTCAGCTCACGCAGGGAATCTTCTCCCGGCGTCTGCGGCTCATGCTGCGCTATCGCGTCTGGCTGCGCGTCCAGCCCGAGCCACGTTTGCCGATGGACCAGTTCCGATGCTTCTCACTGCGCCGGCAGCGTGATGTCACCGACGAGTACCGCTCCTGATGCGCACCATTACCATCTTGGGCTCCACCGGCTCCATCGGGCGGCAGACCCTGGAAGTGCTCCGTCAGTGGCCTGAGCCATTTCGCATTGGCTACCTCGCAACCCACTCCAACGTAGAGCTTCTGGCCGAACAGGTCCGTACTTTCCAGCCTGCAGGCGTGGTGATTGTGGATGAGCAAGCCTGGAAGGAGTTCCGCCGCCAGGTTCCGTTCCCGGGGCCAGTCCTCTGCGGCTTTGAGGGGCTACAGGAGGCTGCGGCAGAGAGCAGCAATGGTTTGGTTGTCGTGAGCTTAGTCGGAGCTGGCGGCATCCTTCCAACTCTGGCAGCGCTCCAGGCTGGGATTCCCGTTGCCTTGGCCAACAAAGAGGTGCTCGTCAGCGCTGGCCACCTGGTGATGCGCGCAGTCGAAGAGCACCGCGTCCCCTTGCTCCCGATCGATAGTGAACACAGCGCCATCCTACAGTGCCTCCAAGGCGAGCCAGACGGGAGTGTGGAGGAGCTTGTGCTGACGGCCTCTGGCGGCCCCTTCCGCACGCTGCCGAAGGAGCGCTTGGCGGAAGTCACAGTTGAGGAGGCGCTGCGTCACCCGAACTGGCAGATGGGTGCCAAGATCACGGTGGATTCGGCAACGCTCATGAACAAAGGGCTGGAGGTCATCGAGGCCCATTGGCTCTTTAGGATGCCGCTGGAGCGCATCCGCGTCCTCATCCATCCGCAGAGCATCATCCATGCATTGGTGTACTTCCGAGATGGCTCGGTCAAAGCGCAGCTTTCGCTCCCGGACATGCGTATCCCGATTGCCTATGCCCTCAGCTACCCGCAGCGGCATCCGTTGGCCCTGCCACGACTGGACCTTGCAGCCCTCGGACGCTTGGAGTTTGAGGAACCCGACACCGAACGTTTCCCTTGCCTGGGGCTGGCTTTGGAGGCGTTGCGGCATGGTGGTTCTGCACCGGCTGTCCTCAATGCTGCCAACGAGGTCGCCGTGGCGGCCTTCCTTCGGGGAGCAATCCGCTTTGTGGACATTCCTCGACTGGTTGAAGAAGCTCTAGGGTACTTCGACGTCCTGCCGCACCCGACACTGGAGCAGGTGCTGGAGATAGACCGTCAGGCGCGGCTCTTCGTCCATGCACTCATTGCCGATGGAACACCGACGTCAGTTCCATAGCGTAGGAACAGCCCCGTGCAAGAGCTCATCTACTTCCTGGCCACTATTGCCATCATCGTGACGGTGCACGAGCTGGGGCACTTCCTAGCGGCTCGTGCGGTGGGGATCCGTGTGGATGTGTTCTCGATTGGCATGGGTCCTCGGTTGTTTGGATACATGCGTGGTCTCGGGTGGCGCTTTGGGCCGCTCCCTCCAGGGTGGCTTGGCCGAGGCGCAACGGACTACCGCTTCTCCCTCTTGCCCATCGGTGGCTACGTCCGGATTGCCGGTATGGTGGAGGAAGACCCGGAAGCAGGCGATTCCTCACCGCGGCCATGGGAATTCCGGAGCAAGTCCTTCTGGCAGAAGGCGCTGGTGCTCTCCGCTGGCGTCATCATGAATGTGCTCACGGCCATTGGCATCTTCGCGGGTCTGGCGCTCCTCAGAGGAGGGCAAGAGTGGAAGACGACAACCATTGCCTACGTACCGCCAGGCTCCTTCGGTGCTGAGCTGGGCCTCCGGGACGGCGACCGTATTCTTGCCATTGACGGGATGGAGGTGAGCTCCTGGAACGAGGTGTTGGAGCGACTCGTGTCCACGGATTTCCGGGGCGAGGAGCGGGTCATTGAATTGGAGCGCCCTGCTGGTGGGGAGCGCCATCGGCTCAGCATCCCAAAGTCCACGCTCCTCTCGCTGCTGGTCAGAGAGCGCGAGCTAGAGCTCTTTCCAGACCCAAGCCGTGTTGTCGTCTTGGCTACAGACGCCCTTAAGCCCGCGGGACGTGCTGGGCTTACGGCCGGGGATACCTTGCTGGCGCTGAATCAGCAACCGATTGTTGCCACAACCCAGTTCGTGCGGCTCGTCCGGGAGCATCGTCAGCAGGAGTTCACGCTGCTGTGGAAGCGTGGTGCAGATACCTTAAGTGCCCGGCTCCGGCCGGATGCTGACGGCAAGATTGGTGTCCAAATCACGACCGTCTACACAGGCCCGAAGCAGACCCTCACGTACAGCCTGCCCCAGGCCCTTGGCATTGGGGTGGAGAGCTCCCTGCGTGTCGTAGCTGGCTTCTTCTCGGCAATTGCTGCCATCTTCCAGGGCAAGCTCTCCGTGCGGGAGACAATCGGTGGGCCGGTCCAGATTGCCCGCTTAGCGACCGAACAGGCCCGCGTGGGAGTGGAGGCCTTCCTGCTGTTCGTGGCTCAGCTCTCTGTCATGCTGGCCTTCATCAACCTGCTTCCGCTGCCGGCGCTGGATGGTGGACATCTGGTCATCGCTGCAGTTGAGGCACTCCTGCGGCGTGAACTGCCTGTGCGGCTGAAGCTCACGATTCAGCAGATCGGGGTTGCGTTATTGGCGATGCTCATGTTGTTCGTGCTGTGGAACGACCTGCGGCGATGATGCGGATTCTGGTGACCAACGACGACGGTATCGAGGCCCCCGGTCTCCATGCCTTGGCCGATGCGCTCCGCCCGTTGGGGGAGGTGGTGATCGTTGCCCCTGACCGGCAGCAGAGCGCCGTCGGTCATGCCGTAACCGTCAGCGAACCGCTTCGGGTAGTGCCCTTCCGGCTTGATGGACGCTCCGTCGGTTACGCTGTCAACGGCACTCCAGCCGATTGTGTCAAGCTGGCGGTCACCACGCTTCTGCCGTGGCGGCCCGATGTTGTGGCCTCCGGCATCAACCATGGGCGCAACACCGCGGTCAACATCCTCTACTCAGGCACCGTCTCGGCTGCCACAGAAGGGACGCTGCTCGGCATCCCCTCGATCGCCTTCTCGCTGGACACGTACGAACTCGAGGCCGATTTCACTGTTGCCGCTTTTGTAGCCCGCTACTTGGTGGAGCATCTGCCCCGGCTGGGGCTCCCTCCGGGGACACTGCTGAACGTCAACATCCCCGCGCTCCCGCTGGAGCAGATCCGTGGTATCCGCATAACGCGGCAAGGGACTTCGGTCTGGCGCGATTGGTACGAACGCCGTCGTGATCCTTGGGGACGCGAGTACTTCTGGCTGGCTGGCGAGTACCTCTTGGCCGATTCCGATCCCGATGCCGACGATGTTGCTTTGACGCAGGGCTACGTCTCCGTTACCCCTATCCGCTACGAGCTCACCGACACAGCGCTACTGCCGCATCTGGAGCGTGTCCTCGGAGGGCTCATCCCGCTGCCGATGTCCCACACGCCATGAGAGGCCCATGGAGAAGCTGCGCAGCACGAACCCGCTCGACTACGAGATTCTGATCCGTCGCCGAGGCGAACGCGACTACGCTGCCTACTGCCCGCAGCTGGCTTACATGGTCAAAGGCTCCAGCCACGAAGAGGTGGAAGAGCGCCTGCGGCAGTACATCCAGCAGTGGATAGAGCAACTCCAACGCGAGGCTAGCTCACCGACCGAGACCGAATCTCCCTCTACCTAACCCCCTTGCGGATTCGAAGGGTACGCTGAACGACGTGCAGTCAATAGCAGTGCGGCTTACAGCAACATGGCTAAGAGCAGCGCCTGCGAGGCTCTCGGGGAGCATAGCTGGGGAATTGGACTCGTAGATGTAGGAAACGGCGTAGGGTGCCGCTGCGGCGTAGGCATGGGATGAGGAAGGCTTTGCGGTGGCTGGGCTGCAATGTGGGTGGAGGTGAGAGGGTCTCGAGCTGGGGGTGTGTCGGGCACTTCGAGAAGGTGTCAGGAGGAGTCGCAAGTGCGTGCTTTCGCGTTCGGTTGGCAGTCAGCGGAGCTCGGCTAGCGCCGGTAGGACTACCCTCCGAAGAAGGCTCGGATGCGCTCGCGGCGGTAGGAGAAGATAAAGTCCAGCGAGCGGGCAACCCAGACGGCGTGGAGTAGGCGTCCCAAGGGACCAAAGGGCAGGATGTAGAGGACCTCGTCAATGAGGCGCGTCCCGCCGTTTTCTGGGATGAAGCGATGAGTGTGGTGCCAGAAGCTATATGGGCCGCGGAGCTGGACGTCTACGAAGCAGTGGGGTGGATCGTAGACCGCGATGTAGGTCGTCCAGCGCACAGGCAGCCCCAGGAGGCGGATCGTGTAGTCAATGAGAGCCCCTTGGTGCATTGGGACGGGTGATGGGGTCAAGAGCCGGAAGCCCAGTTGGGGCGGCGTGATGAGGCTGAGGTTCTCCGGGCGCTCGAAGAAGGGGAAGACCTCCTCTAGCGGTTTCGGCACCCATTGCTCTCGGTAGAGGCGGTAGAGCTTCATCGGTCTTGCTCTGCCTTGTGTCTGTGGCACGGCTCGTAGAGACGATGGAGCAGGCGGCTGGCGTAGAGCGGGCCGGCAGGTCTGTCAGCCGTCCGGGGGCCATCCGAAGGGGCCAACGGCGGAGCGGACGTAGGTAGGATACCCGGGGGCATAATTTTGCTGCCAAGCGGAAGGTCGGTATGGTCTCTTCGATGCCGAGGCTCCGCGGGGTGGCAGCGACAGCGCGGAAAGGGACGTGGAGGTTCGTGCTCCTCTTAGGGCTTGTCAGCCTGTGCGCGGACGCTACCTACGAAGGAGCGCGGAGCATTGCTGGCCAGTACCTCTCGCTGCTGGGAGCAAGCGCGACTGCTGTCGGTATCGTGGCCGGAGTCGGAGAGTTCCTGGGGTACGGCCTCCGGCTCTTCGCAGGGGTGGTGGCAGACCGGACGGGACAGTACTGGGCAATCACGCTACTGGGGTATGCGATCAACGTCTTTGCAGTCCCTGCGCTAGCGCTGGTGGGGCACTGGGAGGTGGCAGCAGCGCTACTTCTGGCGGAGCGGTTCGGAAAGGCAGTGCGGACGCCTTCGCGAGACGCACTGCTGTCATACGCAGCTCCACCAACAGGCCGAGGAATTGCATTCGGCCTCCACGAGGCACTGGACCAGCTCGGGGCACTATTAGGGCCACTCCTCATAGCGTTCGTGCTACAGATGGGCGCGGGGTACCGCTGGGGATTCGCTGTGTTGGGACTGCCGGCGGTCCTTACCATGGTGGCGCTACTGGCGGCGCAGCGCCACGCTCCGGAGCCGTATCGCGAGGAGAGGGGGTATGGACTGGCTCCAAGGAGCTTGTCGCGCCGTTTCTGGCTCTATGTGCTGTTTGCTGCTGCCGCAGCCGTTGGATTCCCACACTTCGTGCTGGTGGCATACCACGTTAAGATGCAGGGGCTGCTCGCCGAGCCGGCAATTCCACTGGCCTTCAGCATCGCGATGGCTACGGATGCTGTAGCCGCACTCCTTGCTGGCAGCCTATACGATCGCGTGAAACTACAGCTGCTCTTCCTCGTGCCCGCCCTCACGGTCTGTTCAGCAGCGGCTGTCGTAGCTTCTGAGCCGCTTGGAATCTGGGTGGGGATTGGGCTTTGGGGGATTGTGCTGGGAATTCAGGAGTCGGTCATGCGGGCGGCTATTGCCGACGTAGCCCCGAATTCGTGGCGGGCGAGTGCCTATGGGGTTTTCAATGCTGCGTACGGGGCTGCGTGGATGCTCAGCAGCAGCGCGATGGGATGGTTGTATGACCGGGGAGGAATCGACGCCATCATGCCTCTCGTCTTGGCAGGACAGGCTGCGGCTGTTGTCTTCCTAGCGGCGACAGTAGCCAGCACCCGCCGCTCTGGAACGAACGGTCTGACACGTTCCGTTAGCTGATCTCAACTGCAGAAGTCTACGTCTGCGGTGGGGCTGAGGGAGACTGAGAGCGCCAGTGATGGCCGAGGAAGAGGACGAGCAGCGTGATGGCTGTCAGCGGCAGTACGAACCCTAACACAGCGGCCTCTACGTCACGCACCCAAGGATAGCCGAGCGCACTCGTGACCAGGTAGCCGGTGTAGAGGGCGTAGTACGCCAGGAAGAGGCCACCTTCCCAGCGCTCGATCCGCCGGTTCGTGTAGAAGATCGGCAGACAGGCGATTGCTGTGGCAAGCATGATTGGCAAGTCGAACGACTTCACAGAGGGCGGCACGGGGATGCCACCGGGTGCCAGAGAGGCCGATGCACCCAAGATGAGGAGCAGGTTGAAGAGGTTGCTGCCGACGACGTTCC